>CAJXZI010000333.1 GCA_913063005.1 uncultured Halieaceae bacterium
CGTCGGGCAATGCAGGCCATGAGCACCATCAGTGCTGCCAGCTGGGTGGTGAATGCTTTGGTCGAGGCCACACCAATTTCAGGACCCGCTTTGGTTAGGAAGACAAGATCGCTAGCGCGCACAATGGCGCTGTGATCGACATTGCAGATGGCCAACTTCGCGAGTGCATAGTCATCAGGCAAGTGTTTAATGGCGGCGAGCGTGTCGGCGGTTTCTCCCGATTGTGAGATTGTCACCACCAAGGTGCCAGGCAGCGCAACCGAGCGCCGGTAGCGGAACTCAGAGGCAACCTCGACTTGGCACGGCACGCCCGCAATCGCCTCAAGCCAATGTCGCGCAACAAGGCCAGCGTGATAGCTCGTTCCTCAGGCAATGATCTGAACCGCCTGCACCTGGTCAAAAATGGCTGCGGCCTGATCGCCGAACAACGAATCATCGAGCGCGTCAAAGGTAAGTGTGTCTCGAAGTCGATCCGGCTGCTCGTAAATTTCTTTGAGCATGTAGTGCTCAAACTCACCTCTGTCGGTTTGATTATCACCGCCCTTTAAGCGCGTTTTTTCACGCGTGATCGGTGCGCCTGACCCATCAAAGATTTGAAAACCACTCGGCTTCAAAACCGCCAAATCGCCATCTTCGAGATACACAAAGGTGTCCGTGACTTGCCGAAGTGCGAGCGTATCCGAGCCCGCGAAGGTCTCACCAATACCGACACCCAGCACCAAGGGGCTGCCCTCGCGCGCAACGACGACCTCATTTTCATGCTCAGTGTCTACAACCGCAATCGCATAAGCGCCCTCTAATTGGGCCACGGTTTCTCGAACCGCATCGAAGAGCGAGGCACCCTTTTCTAGACTGGTATTAATCAGATGAACAATAACCTCGGTGTCGGTCTCTGACCGAAACTCTACGCCCTGAGCGCGCAAGGCATCGCGGAGGTTGGCATGGTTCTCAATGATGCCATTGTGAACCAGCGCAACTCGGTCTCCCGATATATGAGGATGCGCATTCGCAGAGGTCGGCTCGCCGTGAGTCGCCCATCGGGTATGCGCGACACCGCGACACCCGATAATAGGATTAAGCGCATTAGCGTCTTCCAGTGCTTTCACTTTCCCCGAATATTTACGCAACTGGAGCACGTGGCCGTTATCGATCAACGCCATGCCCGCTGAGTCGTAACCTCGATACTCGAGCCTTCTCAAACCCTCGAGTAAAATTTCGGAGACTTCTCGCTGAGCTGCCGCGGCGACTATTCCACACATAACAGATACCTATTGCTTGGGTTTTTCTGGGCGCTTCCACCCATCTATGTTGCGCTGTTTTGCTCGCCCAACAGCGAGCTGCGATTCACCGACTTTTGAGGTGACAGTAGAGCCCGCGGCAACGAAACCATCGTTCTCCACCGTAAGCGGTGCAACAAGCGTACTGTTCGAACCAATGAAAACATTGTCACCCAGCTCCGTGCGATGCTTATTAGCCCCGTCGTAGTTACAGGTGATCGTTCCGGCACCAATGTTTGATCCTGAGCCCACGTTGGCATCGCCGACATACGCGAGGTGGTTGGCTTTAGCACCAGCACCAAACGTACTGTTCTTCACTTCAACGAAATTACCGACCTTCGCCCCATCACCCAGATCAGCACCTGGCCTCAAGCGCGCGTAAGGCCCAACCTGACAATGTGCTGCAACAGCCGCGCCTTCAATATGCGTGAACGCACGCACGACCGTGCCATCGCCGATCGCACAGTCTTTAAGCACACAATTGGCCTCGATTATTACGTCATTACCTAGGCGAACCTCGCCTTCGATCAACACATTCGCATCGAGCACCACATCGCTACCACACACCAGGCTGCCACGGATATCCAAGCGACTCGCGTCCATGACATGAACGCCTGCAGCCATCAGCTCATCGGCCTTCTGCCTTTGATGTGCCCGCTCTAACGCCTCAAGTTGTGCGCGATCGTTCACACCAGAAATTTCATTCGACTTATCGGTCACCACGACACTCACCTTCTTCCCATCCTGCAGCGCAAAACTTAAAACGTCCGGTAAATAGAACTCACCCTGAGCGTTGTCATTCTTGACCTGGCCAAGCCAGGCGACTAGCTCACTTCCACGAGCGGCAAGGACACCGGTATTGACCTCGGTCACCTCTAGCTCGTGAGGCAAGCCATCTTTCTGCTCAACCACCCGAGCAAAATTGCCATCCGAGCTTCGGATAACCCGACCGTAACCCGTGGGATCCTGCAGCGTTGCAGCTAACAGTGTCGGTTGCGTTTCAGCCGCTGAAACAACGTCCGCTAGAACACCAGCCGACAAGAGGGGAACATCACCAAATAAAATAAGAACCGTACTGTCGGCATGGCAAGACGGGCATCATTATATTGACCTACATCCATAATCCCACCAGTAGGAAAGTCAGGGAAAATCTGAAAACGCTTCCCGTTCAAGTGCTTAATTGAGGCATCAATGAGCTCCACAAAATTGTGTGGCAAAATTTTTGTCGACAATCCAACAGCAATTCCTTCACCTCCTTGAGCTAGTAGTAGCGGAAATTTAACAGGAAGGTTGATGGGTTCTTTCTTACGACCGTCGTAGGATAATTG
>CAJXZI010000334.1 GCA_913063005.1 uncultured Halieaceae bacterium
TCTGAGGGCGACCCAGGTCGCCCTTCTTTTTAGTGAGTGCAACCAGTTTATGAATCTCAATCTCTTAGACGATGCCAAGATTAAGTGGCAAGACTACGGCCCTGACTCGTGCTTTACTTATTCTATTGGCTACTCCGGTGCTCTTCTTGGCTATGACGGAGAGGGCCATATTGATCTCCTCTATCGTTGGGAGCCCGGTAAGTATTGCCACTTCCATCGTCACTTATGCGAGGTTCGATCGACCGTACTCAAAGGCTCCCTGGAGGTAGTGACCTACGAAGATGGAAAGGAGGTCTCATCCATTGTTCGCGAGGTAGGGAGCTACTCTCACATGCCTGAGGGTGATGTGCACATGGAGCGCGGAGGACCTGAGGGGTCGGTAGTGCTGTTCAACCTGTATGCGCCCGACGGGCGTCTTACGGAGATGCTTGATGAGGCAGGAAATACGCTAAAAACGCTGACTATCGAATCTGTGCTCAAGCAATTCGCGCATTAAAAAGTGGCCGCTTGGACCATTGCGGCTCTGCTTTGCGAAGTCGCAAAAAAAATTACAGGTGAGTCATGCGACAACTATCCATTTAGGCGGCTGAAAAATAAAAAAACCGAGTAAGACATGCTTATGATCCGACTGACGCTTTGCCTCCTTCTACTCTGCAGTTCTGTTACCCAAGCCACAGACTCAGGTGCAGATCTCATTCTAAAAGGCGGTGTGGTGTATTCAATGGATGCGCAGGGCAACCGTCACTCAGCCATTGCGCTCTCCGGGGATACAATACTGGCGGTGGGCAACGAGTCCGATGTTGCGCTTTTTCAGACCGATATCACTAGAGTGATAGACCTTGGTGGACGAGTCGTTTTCCCTGGCTTTATTGACACGCACATCCACACCATGGATACCTTGCCGCTGTTAAACGGCGTCATGCTCTCTCCCGGGCAGAGCGCCGAAGAAGTCCTGGCGGCAATCGCCGAGCACGCCCAATCTAACCCCGATCAAAATCCGGTACTCGGATCAGGATTTCTTGCGCGCGCCTTTGGTATCGATGGCCCCACGGCTGCGCAACTTGACGCTGTCGTGCCTGACCGACCTGCCTTGATTATCGATGAGGGCGGTCACACGGCATGGGCCAACTCATTGGCGCTCGAGACAGCGAACATAACGGCAAGCACCCCTGACCCTCTCCCCGGCGCACATTTTTTCCAGCGAGATATGTTGGGAAATCCTACCGGCTGGTTAGTCGAGGGCGCCGCTATTGACCCTGTGAGCGATGCGCTCGGTTTAGTCAGTGAGGAAGCACTCCGTGAGAAGGCGCCGGGCTTTTTCTATGACATGTCAGCTGTGGGATTAACCGCCGCCTTTGATGCGGGAATGATCGACACCATGGCCTTGGGCATGAAAGTCGCTGACGAACTCGCTCAGTCGAATACATTGCCGCTTCGACTGGTTGGCTCGCTTTACATCAACAAACCCAAAGACCTAGAGACAGCGCACGCGCGGCTCACCGAGCTCAAAAATACCTTCGATCATGAACTGTTCTCGGTAACCACCTTGAAGCTTTCGTTGGACGGAACGGTTGAGGCAAAAACGGCGGTCACTCTGGAGCCTTACATCGCGCCAGAAGGTCATGAGGCCACCCCACTTCTGCCTAAGCATCAGGTGTTCAACGCCGTCTATGAGGCTTATAGCCTTGGCTTTGATTTACACCTACACGCGATAGGGGACGGCGCGGTAAGAACCGCGCTGGATGCGATCGAGGCAGGTCAACAGGCGCACCCTGATGCTGACATTCGTGCCACGATTTGCCATATCGAGGTGGTTGATAAAGACGACATTGCACGCTTTGGTGAGCTCGGTGTGGTCGCACAAACAACACCAACCTGGTTTGAGTATGACGAGATTGCGATGGAGTTTCTGGGGCCTGAGCGATTCGAGCAACTCTACCCGCTAGCGTCCATTCATCGTAATGGTGGCAGGGTCACCTTGGGGAGCGACTACCCTGTCTCGTGGATTGGCAAAGACGCGCTCAACCCCATGTTCAATATTGAAATGGCCGTCACACGACAGCGTGCCGGTACGCCTGACTATCCGGTTCAGGCCCGAGAAAACGAACGGCTAAGTATTGATCAAGCCATACGCGCGCATACGATTGATGCCGCCTGGCAAATTCGGCTCGAAGATGAAATAGGCAGCTTAGAAGTCGGTAAAAAAGCTGACTTGGTCGTGCTCGAATACGACCCTTACACGGCAGACCCTTACAGCATTCATGCAATCGATGTGGATTTGACGATCTCGAACGGTCGTATTGTGTTCTCGATAGAAGATAGTAAAAACCATTGAACCGCTGACCGGAAAATGACCCGTGAAGGAAGCTATGTGCGGGACTGTGGTCACGTGGGTCATAAGAATGCATCGACCAGACGGACCCGTTGCAAAACCAATGAATCATAAACCTCACAAAGGGCAATCACTGGTCGGTAAATGAAGCGCAACCTGAAAGCGAACGATTAAAAAATTCAAACACCAAGCCAGAAGACCGAAACCAGAACCAAAGAACCAAAGAACCAAAGAACCAAAGAACCAAAGAACCAAAGAACCAAAGAACCA
>CAJXZI010000335.1 GCA_913063005.1 uncultured Halieaceae bacterium
GGGTCACTGACTGCGGGGAGTTTGACGGCAATACCTGACCGGGAATGGAGCGTTGTAATCAACGGCTTGAGTAGCGGTTGGGCCGGTGATTTCCCTGACCTGAATATTTCGACGATCTCCAGCAGTGCCTCAGCCTACGATCTGATCTACAGCGACAAACCCACCCCCTTTATGACCTGGGCAGCTGCCCGAGGGTTTCAGCAGGTCACTGATGGGCTCGGCATGCTGGTTGAGCAGGCTGCGGATAGCTATCACATATGGAATGGTGATCGACCACAAACTAGCCACGTTCTGGCGATGTTACGACCCTAGCACCCGCTACTTTGTTGGCGACTCGTCGAGAAAGCGGTTTTTCAACTTTACGTAGTTCTGCGCGGAATAACTGAGAAACGAGCGCTCTCGCTCGGTGATTTCTCGCATGGGCTTTGCGGGTGACCCGGCATAGAGCCAGCCTCTTTTGAGTGTTTTGCCGGGCGTGACGAGACTTCCTGCGCCGATCATCACCTCGTCTTCAACGGTGACGCCGTCCATCACGATGGAGCCAATCCCCACAAGCACGCGGTTACCAATGGTGCAACCATGTAATACGACACTATGCCCTACCGTAACATCGTCACCGATCGTGAGCGGCCAACCCGCTTCACTGAAGTCGCCGGCATGGGTGATATGTAGAACCGAATTGTCTTGAATGTTAGTCCGGTGCCCAATGCGAATCCGGTGCATGTCAGCACGGATTGCACATTGCGGCCACACGCTAACATCGTCGCCCATAACCAGATCACCCAGAACGACAGCACTGGGATCTATCATCACCCGCTCGCCAAGCGATGGGGTCATGCCGTCGTATGACCGGATATTGTCGGGGCCGTGATAGCTTGGTTTGGACATCTTTACCTGCTCGTATTCCGTATCGCTGATAACCTTGGCACGGTCGTCATGCGACATTCAACTGCTAAACGAGATGAACCGCGAACATCATGTCCAACGAAGCAACCCCACAGGCACCTAGAAGACCGCGTTTTATTGCAGGTGCAATCTGTCCCTCCTGCAAGGCCATGGATCGGCTGGTGGTCGATATGGAAACTGACGAGCGGTCCTGCATTGAGTGTGGATTTAAAGAGAAAAGACCTCAGCAAGTTGCAGAAGAACCCACTACTCGTGTGACTCGTGGGAGTGCCCGTTTGGTAGAAACAGTCGCTGAACCTGTACGGTTGATGTCACCAGACCTCGATAAGGACTAAATTACTGTTAATAAATGCACGGTATTTGTCTAAGAAACGTGTTTCCGCTGTGAATCCAATTTGACTTCGTTATAATCGCGCGGCTTAGAAAAAGCGGGGCCCAACCACGGGGGCGGGGCCACTCTACCGCGATTATGGGGAAGAAAAGATGCTAAACGCACGCGCACTTGCCGCGACGGCGCTCCTGCCGCTCGCTGCCAATGCACAAAACCAGGTCAACATGTCGACCGGCGTTTCCGAAGCCGGCGCTGTAATCACTGATCTTGGTGTTGAAATCTACGACCTTCACATGCTGATTTTTTGGATCTGTGTCGTCATCGGTATTGGCGTTTTTGGTGTCATGCTTTACTCGATTTACGCGCACCGTAAATCAAAAGGTGTCGAGCCTTCGCAGTTTCATGAACACACAGGTGTCGAGATTGCCTGGACCATCGTGCCGTTCTTCATTCTGATCGGCATGGCCGTACCGGCAACATCGACTTTGCTCGAGGTGTACGACAACGACGACGCTGAGATGAGTATCTTGGTGACGGGTTACCAGTGGAAGTGGAAGTACGAGTACCTCGATGCTGACGGCGAGAACGTTGCGTTTTTCTCAAACCTCGCCACATCGCAGGAGCAGATCTACAACACCGACACGAAAGGCGAAAACTACCTTCTCGAAGTCGATGAGCCGCTGGTCATTCCTGTTGATACCAAGGTGCGATTCTTGATCACGGCTAACGACGTCATCCACTCATGGTGGGTACCTGAGATTGCGGTCAAGCGTGACGCGATTCCGGGCTTCATTAATGAGGCATGGACACGCGTTTTGGCGGAAGGTGTGTACCGCGGACAGTGCACCGAGCTGTGCGGCGCCTACCATGGTTTCATGCCTGTCGAAGTGCACGTAGTGGGCCAGGATGAATTTGACGACTGGATGGCAGCGAAGAAAGGTGCCGCTGCCGCTGATGCAGCATTGGCTGCCACAGAGCTGTCGGTTGATGAGCTCATGGCGCGTGGCGAGGACGTTTACAACGCAAGCTGCCTCGCTTGTCACGGCGCCAACGGTGAAGGCGGCCTTGGCAATGCAATTGCGGGGAGCGCCATTGCAATGGGTGGGCTGGACTCTCACTTAAATGTCATCGTGAACGGCGTGGCCGGGACTGCCATGCAGGCATTCGGTGCGCAGTTGTCAGACGTTGATGTTGCCGCGGTAACAACCTACCAGCGCAACGCTTTTGGAAATAACACTGGGGATGTGGTTCAGGCGTCAGACGTCGTGAGCTACAAAGAAGGGTAATCGGAGGAAATAAACATGGGCGATCATCACCACGGTCCAGCTAAAGGCCTCTCTCGTTGGCTGTACACAA
>CAJXZI010000336.1 GCA_913063005.1 uncultured Halieaceae bacterium
TGCGTACAATACCCACGTAGTCCCACATCAATCGCCGCAACGCTTGCCAACTATGCTTGACGACGACGGCTTCGTCGGAGACTCTCACACGACTGTCGTCCCACTGAAGTAGTTTTGTTGATTTTGCTGGTAAGATATTGTTTTCTATGTGTTTTGCGGCGCTTTTTGCGTAGACAAAACACTCAAGTAATGAGTTGCTTGCCATGCGATTTGCACCGTGTAGGCCGGTGCAGGCGGTCTCGCCGATAACGTAGAGTCCGGGCAAATCCGTTGCACCAAACTGGTCGACGACGACGCCACCACAGGTGTAGTGAGCTGCGGGTACAACGGGAATTCTTTCTACCGCCATATCGATACCGAGCGCGAGGCAGCGCGCTTGCACGGTTGGGAAGTGCGACTCGATTTCCTCGCGTGATTTGTGCGTTACATCGAGATAAACGCAGTCCAGTCCCAGTCGCTTCATTTCATGGTCGATCGCGCGCGCAACGATATCTCTCGGCGCGAGTTCTGCGCGAGGGTCGAAGCGCGGCATGAACCTTTCTCCGCTCGGTAAATGCAATGTCGCCCCTTCACCACGCAGTGCCTCTGTGAGTAAAAAGGTGCGCGTCTCCGGATTGTAGAGGCAGGTTGGATGGAATTGATTGAATTCCAAATTGGCGACCCGGCAACCCGCACGCCAAGCGAGGGCGATGCCATCGCCTGTGGCCCCATCCGGATTGCTCGTATAGAGATAGGCCTTACTTGCCCCGCCTGTGGCCAATGCCACCGTGGGTGCAGCAATGGTCTCAACCGAACCTGTTGCTGTATTCAGCACGTAAGCACCTGCGACGCGATCATCGTTGCATATGAGGTCGACAACACAGCGGTCCGTCAGTATTTCCACGTTGTTACATTCGGCGATTCGTTGATTTAGGGTGTGAGAGATGGCGCTGCCTGTTTGGTCAGCGGCGTGTAGGATTCTGCGGATCGAGTGACCGCCCTCCATCGTGAGGTGAAACTCTCGGAATTCATCGTCCGGTTGATCGTTTCTTAGGTCAAAATCCACGCCCTGCGAGACAAGCCAATCTACGACGTCAGCACTCTGCTCGACCGTAAAGCGGACCGCATCCTCGTGACACAGTCCCGCACCCGCTTGAAGCGTGTCGGCAACGTGAGACTCCACCGTGTCGCGCTCATGTAGCACTGCAGCCATACCGCCCTGAGCCCAGGACGTAGACCCCGAGTGGACGTCGGCCTTCGACAAGAGTCCAATGTTAAGTGAGTTCGGTAATTGCAAGGCCAGACTCAGCCCTGCCGCTCCGCTACCGACAATCAGCACGTCAAATTGTTTTGCTTCCAAGATGGACTCCAGTAGATGGCTACGGCAAGCTTTACGCGCCGTGGTCGTACATTGTTGCAAATATTATGAACTTTTCGAAAGCAGTGAAGTCATAAGAGGCAAGAATTTGCGCGACGGCCGTTGTTGGTCGGACGGTTTGACCGATAAACGCAGCAGATTCTTAAATAAGGAAGCGGTACGTTGGCACTGGGCGATGGGGATGACAAGCTTGTAAAGCGCGCAAAAAAGGGCGACTCACGAGCATTCGACCTGCTTGTGCTCAAGTACCAAGGACGGGTTGCACAGCTTGTCAGCAGATATATCAGTAATTACGCTGAAGTAGAGGACGTAACACAAGAGGCATTTATTAAGGCGTTTAGGGCGTTGCCCAACTTCAGGGGGGACAGTGCCTTTTACACTTGGCTGTACAGGATTGCTGCCAACGCAGCGAAAAATCATTTAGTAGCGCAGGGACGTCGTCCATCATCAGATGTAGCGCTGGATGATTCCGAGTCGCTGGAGGTCCCGGGTCGGTTGAGGGATAACGAATCCCCTGATGAGGTCATCATGGGGCAGCAGCTGGAGTCTTTGATTTCGGCGACAATCGAAGGTTTGCCCTCTGAATTGAGAGCGGCGCTGACATTGAGAGAGTTTGAAGGTTTGAGTTACGAAGAGATTGCTGACGTGTTGGAATGTCCTATCGGCACTGTGCGGTCGCGTATTTTTAGAGCTCGAGAAGCTATTGATGCAAAAGTTGCTGCGCAACTGCGGGGGAATTTAGGTTGAAAGAGATCGATAACCAAGATACGTCGAGCGGGCTGCACTCGGAGCCGGTAACTGATCGTCGGGAAACGACTCGCAGCGAGGTGATCGGGGCTGATAGAAGGGGTGCTGAGGGCATGGCCGCAGAGCATACAGGTCTTGAGAGTATCTCGGCACTCATAGACGGTGAGGCGAATGACTTAGACCTGGCGAGGGCGTTGAAGGCTGGAGAGGAGTCTGAGGCGTTGCGTGCTTATTGGCATCGTCAGCAACAGTATCGCACGCTTATGCGATCAGGGGCCTCCGCGTTCAGCGCAGTGGATGTGAGTGCTGGCGTTACGGCTGCGATATCAGCCGACAAGCCACGTTTCGCCAACCCCTTGGTTTCGATGGCTGTTGCCGCGTCGGTAACGATCGCCGTTGTTTTAGGTGGTCAGCAAGCGCTTCTATTCAACGATCAACCTTTGCAAACAGTAACGGCGCCTGGAGCGGTTGTTCAATTGCCGGGTAC
>CAJXZI010000337.1 GCA_913063005.1 uncultured Halieaceae bacterium
AAGGTGGTCGAGAACGCGAGCACACCCTTGCCGGTTTCGATAACCTCAGACGGCTTGACAGAAATCACCATAAAACGGGTAGCTCGCTTAGGGACGCTAACCTCCCGTAATGTTTCATTGAGACCCGGTCAGTACCAATTATTAGGGAGCAGAGTGGGTTTTCGTGATGTTTTGATCACGTTAAATGTGGGCGTCGATCGTGAAAATAGCATCGACATCCGCTGCACGGAGGCGATTGGCGGGTAAATGACGGAGCGAGAAGTGCCAGCGCCGGCAACAGAACGGCAAACAGCGCAAGAAACCCTCGCGGCAGCGGCTTTTGAGCCGAGACAGGAAGTCGCAGCAGAGGCAAGGTCAAGGCTACAACCGCGCTTAATGATCTTAGCACTGGGTGGCGTCATCCTAGCTTACAGCCTCTTCTTTTTGCTGACCGCGCGCTCTGTCACGATCAACGCTGACACCGAGACGCCCATTGACGTCCGTGTCGGAGGCCTCAACCTGCCCTTCGGTGATCGATTATTGATGAGACCGGGAACGTATTCGCTCGATGTCATGGCCGATGGCTACTACCCGTTTACAGGAACCCTCGACGTCGACACCGCCGATGTTCAAAACCGCTCTGTCAATCTGATCCCCCTCCCCGGCACCTTGATACTTGAGACACAACCGGCGGGCGCGACCGTGGCCATTGACGGAAAAACGGTGGGGACCACCCCACTGACGCTCGAAGAAATAGCTGCCGGAGACGTACGGTTGGAACTATCTGCAGAACGCTATCTGACGCTAGAAGACGTTCTCACGGTAGAAGGACGGGGCATTACTCAGCGCTACAGTAAAGACCTCATTCCCGGTTGGGCTCGGGTCTCTCTTAGTACCATCCCCGACAGCATCGAGTTTTCGCTTGATGGCCAGCCTGTCACCAAAACCGGAGATATCCTCGAGATTATGGCTGGTAGTCGACAACTAACGTTGAGCGCTGCAGGTTACGTCAGCCGAACTATCGACGTTGATGCCGTTGCTAATACGGATCTCGACTTGGGTACTGTGGAACTCGCCGCTGCTGAAGGTGTTTTGCGTTTGACGTCGCAGCCCAGCGGCGCTTCGGTAACAAGGGATGGGCAGTTTGTTGGAACCACGCCCGTTGATGTCGCCATGTCACCCAACGTCAATCATCAAATTGTTCTCAGGCGGGCGGGCTATCAGGCGAATACGTTCCGAGCCTCGCTCGAAAAAGGTAGCATCGAGCAAAAAGCTATCACCCTCAAGCCCACCCTGGGGGAGGTCAATATCCAAATTACACCTGCGACCGCGAGGATTGCAGTGAACGGTGTTGATCAAGGGGTCGGCAGCAGCACGCTCTCGCTGCCCAGCGTTGAGCAGACTATCGTTATCAGCGCACCCGGGTACGCAAGTGTTGAGCGCAAGGTGACACCGCGCGCAGGCCTGGCGCAGCGACTGAAGATCGACTTATTAACTGAGGAAGAAGCACGTAAGGCGGCTATTAAACCGAAATTGCTCACCTCATTGGGGCAGACACTCCTGCTGATTGACCCGCTTGTTGAACCCATCAATGAGTTCACCCTAGGCGCGCCTCGTCGAGATGCGGGCCGCGGAGCAAACGAGGTAGAGCGTCCTGTGCGCCTTACACGCGCGTTCTACATGGCAACCACTGAGGTCACCAACGCCCAATTTCGCCAGTTCACCGCCGATCACGATTCAGGACAGGCTGGTGGAAAAAGCCTCGACCGAGAACACCAACCGGCTGTTGACCTGTCATGGCAGCAGGCAGCCAGTTTCTGTAATTGGCTAAGTGCGCGTGAAGGGCTCGAGCCGTTCTACAAAGAGCGCGATGGCATCATCATCGGCTTCGACGCAGCAAGCACCGGGTACCGCCTTCCGAGCGAGGCCGAGTGGGCATTTGCAAGTCGCGTTCAGGGCGAAGAAATCTGGCGCTTTGCTTGGGGCGAAGCATGGCCGCCCGCGGACAATAGCGCCAACCTGGCCGACGGCGCCTCGGCGATTGTTACAGGCCGGATCCTCAACGGTTACTCTGACGGCGCCGTAGTCAGTGCCGAAGTCGGTAAGTTTCCTGCCAATCCTCGAGGGCTTTATGATCTTGGCGGCAATGTCTCAGAGTGGGTGAACGACGTTTATCGGATTCCGGTTCCAGGTGAGGCGGTAGAAGAAAACCCTCTCGGTGATGCGCAGGGTGATAACTTTACGATTCGGGGCGCAAGCTGGAGCCTAAGTAGGTTGAGAGAACTCCGATTAACGTACAGAGATTATGGTGAGCGCGGCAGAGACGATGTCGGCTTTAGGGTGGCAAGGTATGCGGAATAAACGACCAATATTCGTGGCCGTGCTCTTAGCGGCGGCTACCCTTGTTATCGCACAGGTAAACACCTCGAACGAATCGCCCAGCGACTCTGTGGCGCAAGCTGAAAATCAACGCTTACAGGCACCGAGCGGCACGGGTACTCGCAATAGTGGGGAATTAGGTGATACCAACAGCCCCCGTGAGGACAGCGCAAATGGCACAAATGCGCCAGTTAGCGCAACAACCGCGGGCGTCGCAGCGCAGTCACTCGAG
>CAJXZI010000338.1 GCA_913063005.1 uncultured Halieaceae bacterium
TGGGCTAATTGGCCGTTTGAAACGCTCGTGCTGTGTAAGCGGCAGGTGCGGCACGTTGGCGAGATGACGGATAAAGAGCGGAATGATCTTGCCGATATACTGAAGCGCCTCACAACGCGCTACGACAACCTTTTCGAGTGCAGCTTTCCCTACTCGGCCGGCATGCATCAAGCGCCCACGGATGGTAAAGAGCATCTTGAGTGGGACTGGCACATGCATTTCTACCCGCCACTCCTGCGGTCTGCGACAGTGAAGAAATTCATGGTGGGCTACGAGATGTTGGCCGATCCGCAGCGCGATTTGACCCCTGAGGTGGCGGCGGCAAGGTTGCGCGATTTGCCAGAAGAGCATTATTTGGATCGCGGTGAGTAGGCTTCACCCTATATAGCAAAGCGCTAGAAACTGAGTATTGACCAATGAGTCAGGGAAAGAATGGGCCTAGAGCAGAGGGTTTCCTAGTGGCAGGTGGGGGACCTTTAGTGCGTGAGTTTTTGAGTGTCACTATCCCAGTCAGTCGATCTAAAGTCGCCCGCAAGAACAGCGAAAGCTCTTCGTTAATAGGCTAATTGTCGGAGATGTTCAGGGGTGGTAGAACTCGGTATTGCCCGGGCTCGAGCACCCAGAATGTAGATGGGTCGATAGCCTGATCTATCAACGCTGCTTCGAGGTCAATGACGGGTTGATCGATGCCTTCCCAGGTCAGCTGAAACACCCCAAAGTGAATCCCTAAGCTCTGCTCGCTTTTCAGATCTTTGTGCGCTGCGACTGCCTCGGAAGGGTTGAGGTGCATTGCCTTCATGAAATAACGTGGCTCGTAAGCGCCGATGGGGATGATACTCAGTGCAAAGGGTCCATATCGCTCCCCTTGGTCCGCAAAGTGTGGTGAATATCCGGTGTCTCCAGCGAAGTAGATGGCGCCCTGACTTGTTTCGATGACGAAGGACCCCCACAGCGTTCTCATACGATCGTGTAGCCCTCTCGCCGATTGGTGCTGACATTCGACAAAGTGAACCTTGGAGGAGCCCACGTCAGTGCTTTCATCCCAATCGAGCTCTATCGCACTGTCGTAACCCAGTGAGCGCAATAGGTCCGCGTTCCCGAGGCCGGAGATGATCACGGGCTCGCGCGACTGCCGTTCGCGCAGAGTCCGCAGACTGTCGGTATCCATGTGGTCGTAATGATTATGACTCACCACAATCAGATCGATTTCAGGGAGGTCCTCGATAGCAACGCCCGGTCCTCTGATACGCTTCGGGCCAGCAAAGCTGACTGGACTCGCGCGATCTGACCATATGGGGTCGGTGAGAATATTTAACCCGTCTACCTGAATCAAAACGGTCGCATGATTGATATAGGTTGCGCGAAGCCCTTGGGTTACCCGCGCAGGAATGGGTTCAGCCGCTGGATTTGCTCGCGTCTTCGGCCAATCGGCTTTCTCCCAAAGGCCGGTAAAAAGAAACTTAAAAACGGCGGGCCAGTTATTTCCCTCCGCATCGCGGTTATAGAAATGACTGCCGTCGTAATGGTCAGATATAGGGTGGTCACGCTCTTCAATCAGACTACAGGCAGTCAGTGCCGATAGGATTACAGCGAAACCCACCAAGACGCGTCGCTTCGCAGTAACGGTTTTCGAGCGTGCGGATTGGAAGGGCGGCGAAAAAAAGCGAGACATCACATTCATGCGCAATTTACGTCCGGGTACAAAGAGGCGATCATCCATTCACCACGGACTCCCGACAGTGATGCAAAGACCCGGCGATGATTGACCACATACACGCACAATTTCAATCGCATTTTGGCGGCACCCAAGACTTATCAGTCGTTATGGCGCCCGGTCGTGTCAATTTGATTGGGGAATACACAGACTTTAATGATGGCTTTGTGCTGCCAATGACGGTGGATCGTGGGGTCTATATCGGTATTCGGCCTCGCAGCGATGATCGTATCTCGGTCATCTCACTCAAATTTGATGAGGCTGTGACCTGTCGCCTTGGAGCCTTCGCGCAACCGACTCCGGGGCACTGGTCCTGCTATGTACTGGGGGTGGTTGAAGAGCTGCGATTGTTGGGGCTGATTCCCTCAGGTTTTGAGGCCGTCATCGACGGTAATCTAAATCTCGGTGCGGGTTTGAGTTCCTCTGCGGCACTGGAGACGGCCACTGCACTGGCACTGCAGGCCATTTACAAATTTACGATGCCGCGTGCTGATATCGCGGCTCTTTGCCAACGTGTCGAGCACCGTTATGCGGGTGTGATGTGCGGGATCATGGATCAGTTCGCTAGTGGTCTTGGCCGCGCAAATCATGCGCTGATGCTCGACTGTCGATCACTCTCCTACGTGGACATTCCCGTTACCTTGGGTGATCACCGGATTGTCATTATTTCGAGCCAGGTCAAACGTGAGCTTGCATCATCTGCATATAACGAGCGTCGCGCGCAGTGTGAGGAGGGCGTTGCGCTCTTTAGACAATACGACCCGTCAGTGCAGGCTTTGCGCGATGTCACACTTGAACTAGTTAACGCGAGATCGGAAGAGCAACGTCTGAACTCCAGTCACGATGTGTGATCTCGTATGCC
>CAJXZI010000339.1 GCA_913063005.1 uncultured Halieaceae bacterium
CCGGGTGATACGCTGTTGCTGTCGGGCACGATGTACACGGGTCGCGACGCGGCACACAAGCGCATGACACAAATGATTGCCGACGGTGAGGAGCTGCCCGTCAACCTGCAGGGTAAGTTCATTTACTACGTGGGTCCTGTTGATCCCGTAGGCGACGAGGTGGTGGGGCCTGCAGGCCCTACGACATCGACCCGCATGGACAAGTTCACCGATAACATTCTCGAAAATACAGGCTTGCTTGGCATGATCGGCAAGGCTGAGCGTGGGCCCGTCGCTATTGAGGCGATTCGCAAGCACAAAGCAGTCTATTTGATGGCTGTTGGCGGCGCGGCCTACCTGGTTTCAAAAGCCATTACCGATGCTGAGGTCGTCGCTTTTGAAGACCTCGGCATGGAGGCGATCTATGCGTTTACGGTGAAAGACATGCCAGTCAGCGTGGCGGTCGATGCTGAGGGCACCTCGGTTCACATCACAGGCCCTAAGGTGTGGCAAGCGGCCATTGAAGAGCAGGCGATTGAGCTGTTTTAAATGTTCATTTACGCGCATCGCCCGCAGTCGCTGTGTGCATGGTGAGCACCGACAGGTGAGATATCGTGAGCAATTTGAATAGCAAGCGCTGTTGTCATTGGGAGCACTCATGGTGACTACGAGTTCGAGGCATTGGTTGACGGTAATAGCTGTGGGTGTTCTTGTGGGTGTTTTTGTGGGTAATAAGTGTGCCAGCTGAAACGCTCTACTGGCACGACTACGAGACCTCAGGGGCCTCGCCGGCGAATGATCGTCCCTGGCAGTTTGCCGGTGTGCGAACGACCCTGAATCTTGAAGTTATTGGCGAGCCGCTGACGGTTTATGCCAAACCCTCGCTCGATGTGCTCCCTCACCCCACAGCAATCAGGGTTACTGGGATTTCACCCTACGAATGTGAGGCGACAGGGCTGACAGAGCAAGGGTTTATCGCGCGTATTCACGATGAACTATCTCAACCAGGTACCTGCGGTGTTGGCTACAACTCGCTTAGATTTGATGACGAGGTTACCCGCTACACGCTTTGGCGAAATTTCTACGACCCCTATGCGCGCGAGCACAGCCGCGGAAACAGTCGCTGGGACCTTATTGATGTCGTGCGTGCCTTTTACGCTCTGCGCCCGGACAGTCTTCACTGGCCCAAGCACCCGGACGGGTCCCCTAGCTTCAAACTCGAGGATTTGACGGCGGCAAATGGTCTCGAACACGGGGCGGCCCACGATGCGATGTCGGATGTGACGGCAACACTCGCCCTAGCGAGGGCGCTGCGAGCGGCGGATGAGGCGTTGTTTGATCGTCTCCTTAGTCAGCGCTTCAAGACTCGCGTTGAGGCTATGGTCGATACGCATCGCATGACCCCGTTGGTACATATATCGGGTCTTTTTGGCACTGACCGACATTGCCTTGGCGTTATTGTGCCCTTGACGATCCACCCCGATTTTAAGTCCGACGTGATCTGTGCCGACATCACGCGCGAGCCCTCATTCCTTGATATGTCGGTTGAGGAGATTCAAGCGCGTCTCTTCGCCAAGAAAGAAGCGTTGAGCTCGCCAGATGACCGCCCAAGTTTGATGACTATCAAGGTGAATCGCGCTCCTGTGTTACTACCTATGTCAGATATCACTCCTGAGGCGGCGAAGCGATTGGGCCTTGACGGTGATCGTTTGCGCGTACATTTGAGCGAATTAAGAGCTGCGAGAGAGGCGCGTGGGGCAAGCTTTACGGCAGAATGCCAAGATGTCTATCGATCTGCTTCGAGAGCAGCAGATGCCAATCCCGATACCGCGCTTTATGGGAGCTTTGTGCCGAAAGAAGATCGGGGGCTCATCCAACAAGTGCGCGAGGCTTCCCCGGCGGAGTTGCGCAATGGCAGATTTGCTTTCTCGGACGCCCGGTTACCCGAACTTCTGTTTCGGTATCGCGCGCGGAATTGGCCTGAAAGCTTGAGCGCCGAGGAGCGTTTGCAGTGGCAAGAGCACTGCAGGGCGCAGTGGGAGACGAGCGATCATCTGAATCTTAAGGCTTTCCAGTCAGCACTAGAGTCCGAGATACGCACTGAGGGTTTGAGCGAGAAACAGACGACTGCGCTTGCTGATTTACAGCGCTGGGTGTCTACGAATGCCAAAGTTTTAGGTGTTAAGACCCCATCGGTTTAAACTACCATCCCAGCTGAGCTAAAGCCTTTGTTAGGTGTTCCATGTTGGGTATTGCAGGCGCAATAAGCCCTAAGGTCATGTTCCTTACTGGTAGTAAGGTCATAGCCCGAGAATTACTTAATAAAGAAAAGTACTTAATAAAGTACTTAATAAAGAGAAGTGCTTAATAAATAGCAGTGCTCAATAAGGAGACGTGCTCAATAGAGAGATGTGTTGCAATAAGGTTTTGAGCTGAAGCCTTTCATCGATTCTTCACAGAGTGCCAATAGCGCCAAATTGAGTAGAAGAGCACCAAATAGAGCAGAACAGCGCCAAACGGAGCAAGATAGCGCCGAATAATGCATAAAGGCGCAGAACAGCGCCGACAGCGCGCCGAACAGCGTAGAGAG
>CAJXZI010000340.1 GCA_913063005.1 uncultured Halieaceae bacterium
GCGCTGAAGCAGTGGCTGCAATGAAGGACCTGTATAGGTTGGCAGAAGCTGAACAAGGCGTCCGTCTTTCGCTCGAGGCTGAAACTGCTTCAAACTACGTCATTACTGATACTGATGAGCGTTTGTCGGCCTTTTAGGTCATTGCCTAAGTGCCTATTAATTTCTAACACGCTCACTTGCGCTACCCCCTGAGAGGGAGGCGGTGATTACCTCTATTGCGTTCGCAAATAAACGCCGTTACCTTCGCGCATTCTGTGAAAGGAGCGGGTTATGAGTGCGGTAAAACAGTTACTTGAATCCCTGTATTTCGAAGTCATTCCAATGAAGGGCTTCGAAGAAAAATTGGATGTACTCAAGGCCGGTGATCGTGTCGGTATCACCTGCTCTCCGAAGCAAGGCTTGCAGGTCACTTTGGACACAGTTGCCAAGCTCTCGGACCGCGGTTTTTCGCTGACGCCGCACCTCGCTGCGCGTCAGGTCATGAACAAGCAGCACCTCAAAGATATCGTCTCGCAACTTACTGATAGCGGCATCACGTCGATCTTTGTACCGGGTGGTGACCTTGACCAACCTATGGGCGAGTACGCTAGCTCTGCTGCTGTTCTTCAGGACTTGGCTGAGATGGACCACCCGTTTACGCGTATTGGTGTCGCTTCGTATCCGGAAGGCCACCCCGCCATCTCGGACGACCTTTTATTTGAGGCGCTCGAGGCTAAACAGGGTATTGCAACGCACATGGTGACTCAGATGTGCTTTGACATGCCTGTGCTCGTCAAGTGGCTCTCTGAGATGCGAGATCGCGGTATCACGACGCCTGTATGGATTGGTCTTCCCGGCGTGATGGACCGCATGCGTTTGTTCAAGACTTCTTTGCGCATTGGTGTCGGCCAGTCGGCCAAGTATGCCAAGAAGCAAAAGGGCCTCATTGGCATGTTCCTGCAACGCCCGACATACAAGCCTGACTCGCTTCTTAAAGAGTTGAAACCAGCGATGAACGATGAGCGTATGGCCATTGAAGGGCTTTACATGTTCACTTTCAACCAAATCGATAACACCGTTCAGTGGTCTCAAGAACAATTACAGCGCATTAAATAAGCGTTCGACCGGAGCACACTCATGTCCCAATTACCCCCTTTCGCGATGGCTATCGGGCCACGCGTACGCCAGTCCGCTTTTTTCGACGCCACGGTTGCCGCTGGTGTTAAATCGTTCACCATCTACAACCATATGTACCTGCCTGTGCATTTTGGCGACCCGCTCGCTGAGTACTGGGGCATGGTGGAAGGCGTTGTACTCGCCGATCACGCGGCTCAGCGACAGATTGAGATTACCGGTCCTGACGCGCTGGAATTGGTTCAGCTACTTACGCCGCGTGAGATGTCGACACTGCCTGTTGGTCGGGGGCGCTATGTCGTCTTCACTGATCATAATGGTGGCATTATCAACGATGCGGTCTTGCTCCGTGTCGAGGACAATAAGTATTGGCTATCTCCGGGCGACGGTGATGTCATTTTATGGGCGCAAGGTCTCGCTTTAGGTCGCGACCTTGATGTGAGCGTAACTGAGCCCGATATCTCACCACTGCAATTACAAGGCCCTCTCTCGCCTCACGTCGGCAAGAAGCTGTTTGGCGATATTGCAATCACAATGGGCTATTACCACTGCCATTTCTTGGAGCTCAACGGCATCCCCGTGGTGCTGACGCGAACGGGATGGAGCGGTGAGTTAGGCTATGAAATTTACTTACTTGATGGCTCGCGCGGTACCGAGCTCTGGGACCTGATTATGGCGGCGGGCGAAGAGTACAACATCATTCCTGCATGCCCCTCGCTCGCGCGCAGCGTTGAGGGCGGAATTTTGTCTTATGCCTCTGACATCACGCTTGAAGACACGCCGTTTACCATTGGCCTTGAGCGGCTTATCGATGTCGATAAGCCCAGCGATTATATCGGCAAAGAAGCCCTACAGCGCCTCGCCAAAGAACCGATCCCGCGCAAGCTTGTCGGCGCGAACTTTGGCGGAGACCCGGTGGGTAGTAACGATAAGTTCTGGGACGTCCATGCAAATGGTGAGGTCGTCGGTCGCATTACCCGATGCTGCTACTCACCCCGGCTGGAGCACAATATTGCGCTTGTAAATGTACCTACTGACGTCGCTGTGCCTGGCACCAAGGTACAGCTTGATATTCGCGGTACGCTTGTAGATGCGGAAATTGTTGCGCTGCCGTGGTTTCAGTCGCATAAGAAGATTCCTGAGGGAATTTGAGGATAGATCTTCTCCCGAGGTTTTAGGAACCTAGAAGGAGCTCGGTGCACTAAACCTGCAGTCAAAGCTTTGTCCGCATCACATTTAATCTCATCATTACGCGAGGATGCATTAATCGCACCGGCCTGATACCAAGGCTGCACTCGCGGCTTTTTAGTCGTTTCGTGTCAATAGGGCTCTTGTTATCGCCGAGCACACTCCTCTGAGGTATGGTTAATGCATGTTTCATGCAACTTTCCAGTGAACTGGGGCGCATGACGCAAAGTTACAATACACGCTTG
>CAJXZI010000341.1 GCA_913063005.1 uncultured Halieaceae bacterium
GCTCAGCTTGTGTGGGATAGGATACTGCAAAGTGCCACCCTAGGTGGGCAGGACTCCTCCTCACTCATGCAGGAGCCACTTTCACCTATACCGGGGGCTGTCTCACCCATGCCGGGGGCTCGTTCACCCAAGCCCTGGGCTGGCTCATCTGCACAAGGCGCTTCCGCGCTCTCGCATGGCGGTATTTTAAAGACTCCTTGGTATCGACAGACGTTGAGGGTAGGCAATGCGCCGTTTCTTGTTTATTTGCTGGTGTTGTCGCTTTTTTGGGCCGTTTATAACCAAATCTTTCTTACGTTTCCGCTCTATATTCAGGACTTTGTAAACACGTCTGACGCTGTAGCTATTGCTCAGTCGCTGTCGAATGGCTTTGCTCAGTTCATTGCGCCGGTCGACACTGCGCGGCTTGCTGAGGCCCTGGGGGCACTATCGGCCACTCAGCCCGGACCGGTCGAAGCGCTCAGAGCGCTAGTGCAATACCAAGTCCGTGTTCCTGAGGCAGAGTTGGCCGCTGGCTTGGCTGCGCTGAGTTCGGGCGGCATCAGCGCAGATGCGCTCGCTAACGAATGGGCGAGCGAGTTTCGACAGGTAAGCCCCGAATATATTATTGCCTTCGATTTCCTGTCGATCGTGCTGTTCCAATACTTCATCAGTCGATGGGGAGAAAATCGCGCGCCGTTTGGCATGCTGATTCTGGGTACAGGGCTGATCGGTGCGGCTTTTGTCATTGGTGGTGTGTCACACCTAGTGGCCTTTGGCGGTGTCTTGACCATCGCTTGTGTCATCGTCTTTGCGTTTGGCGAGATGCTTGCGTCACCCAAGAGTCAGGAATATGTGGCCTCAACGTCGTCACCGGAGAAGGCAGCGCTGTTTCAGGGTTATTATTTTGTGTCGATCGCGATTGGCTATCTGCTTGCAGGCATCATGTCTGGATGGGCCTACGGCGAGATTGCGATAAAAGCGAACCAACCATTTGTCATGTGGGGTCTGTTTGCAGGGTTGGCGGTCCTCGCCATGTTCGCTTTGGCGTTGTTCAATCGTTATCTGGCGCCGCGTATGGGCGCAAAGCAAATACAGAGTGAGACGACTTATGACTGATGTAAAGACCATTGCCGCGGGCTGGGCGCCGAGTCGGGTGTCGACGTTACGAGATGTGATGAGCGCGATGCAGCTCGATGCTTTGGTTATTCCTCGTTGGGACGAGCACCAATTTGAATACGTATCGCTCGCCAACGAACGACTGGCGTGGGCAACGGGGTTCACGGGTAGCTGGGGACTATCGATAGTGACCCACGACGACGTCATTCTCTTTATTGACGGGCGTTACCCGGAGCAAGCTGCACGCGAGACCAATAGCGATTGGGTGACGCTTCAGCATTTGTACGAGGAGCCCCCTGAGAATTGGCTTTCGCAACATGCGCAGGCAGGTTGGCGCGTTGGTTTTGATAGCGAAGTAGTGACCCCGGATTTATATGATCGCCTTCATGCCGTCTGCGAAAAAAAGGCAGCGGTTATGCAGCCCACTAGCGCAGACCCATTTGATCAGTGTTGGCTCGATCGGCCCGAGACGCCTCCGTCAGAAGTCATACAGATGTCTGCTGAGTGGGCCGGAGAGTCGATCGCGGAGAAGTTAGCGCGGGTTCGCGAGCAAATGCGCGAGGCCGAGGCGGCTTGGCTGATCGAGACACAGCCTGACAACGTCAACTGGCTGCTAAATATACGTGGGCAGGACCTACCGTATTGCCCGGTCGCGCGCGCGCGATTGCTGATTGGGTTGGAAGGCGAGATACACCTGTTTGGGGACTTAACAAATAGCGACGCCCAGATACTCTCGAGGTCTGAGCCCCCAATACGCTGTCATTCGCGCAATGAATTTCTGAATACGCTTGAGCATGCAGTTCAATCCGCGGACCGTCTCTGGGTCGATGCCACGCAAGGACCGCAGTGCGGGCGTCAAGTGGCGGAAGCGGTTGGTGGCGAAGCACTTATCCAACGTAGTCCTATTACGGATTTGAAAGCACGTAAAAACGACACCGAACTGACTGCACTACGCAGTGCGTGCTTGTCTGACAGTGCGGTTTGGGTACGCTTGCTTCATTGGTTGGAATCCGCGGTTCACAGCGAGACGGTCACAGAACTGGCAGTAGAAGAGCGTATTCACCGTTTCAGAACCGAGGTCGAAGACTACACAGCGCCTAGCTTTAGGACGATTTCCGCGGCCGATGGGAACGCGTCGCTTGCGCATTACTCAGCACCTTGGGATGGCAGAACACGTTGGCCAAACCTTGGACACCGATACCGATCGGACGATGTCTCATATTGGAGTTCTTGGCTTCCTTGACGGGATAGTAGTTGACATCGATAACCTTGTTCAAGTTGTACGTAACCTGCTTCGTGATCTCGACAAGCTTCTTGAAATCGTAGGTTCTCGTCTTCTCGTCCACGAACATGGAGAGATTGATCGAGGCAAGATTGCACACCGCAACCTCGTCGGGTGCGGTGTACTCGATGATCTCAGTGCAAAGATTCGAGGATCG
>CAJXZI010000342.1 GCA_913063005.1 uncultured Halieaceae bacterium
GATAATTTATCTTCAACCATTGCATAAAAAGCAGTAATTGTTTCGTCTGCATCATAATTACCAGCAGCAAATTCATCCATAACATAACTATCAAAATTTGGATCTGAAGGACCTCCTAGGCTTGCTCACTTGCCAGGGACAACGCGCCGTTCTGTGTCTCCGATATGATGTTGTAGGTCAGTAGGCCTGACGGGAATTCCATTGCCAATGCACTTTCGTAGCGCTGTCCGCTGACATCCAGTTGCGCCGTGATAGCATCATTGACGCGATTTTCAGTAACTAGCGTTTCAAGGTTGATCGATTCTGTAGTATCCATAGCCAAGGACATCGCACCGTCGACAACTTCTGCAACAGGTGGGGTGGTCACATCGAAATTGATGGTTGCTGAACCTTTGAAAGATGCAATATCGATTCGATGGGATGAGTTTTCTGTAGGTGCCTCGCCCGTGCCGCTAAAGTAGTAGCTAATGCCAGAGGCACCGCCACCATCTTAGATACCCACGGAGAGAAGTGCCGGCAGTGCCCCGAGAGACGCGTAGTTGAGGTAGATCTCATCGCTGTTCTCTTTCATCCACAATGAGAAGGTATACGACGGATCTTCAGCGCTTGAGTCTGCTTCGCTCCACTCAACGGCGTTCCACCATTCAACGACAGCCCAGTTTTCATCACCGTCGGCCACCCTACCGTAATAGATATCACCTGCCACTGAGTTACTACCGAGCACTAGGTCGGTCCAGAACGGCGCGATGACGTTATTGGGTCTGCCCGCCAAGGGAAGCTTTTGTGGGCTGAATGTATTGGCAGATGTGTCTTCGTCGGTGTAGTTGAAAACGACCAGACCATTGGTGCTAATGGCGAGCGTCTCGATCAATTCATCAGCGATTTGCACGTTATGATTGGCAACGGGAATGCCCCAGAAGGCGTCGTCACAACCACTGGGGTTGACCGCCACGTTGTCGCAATCCAACTGATTCGTAATGGCGCTCTCAAAATCATTCTTTAGTGACAGACCCGTAGCAAAGAAGTTGTCAGAGGTAATGACACCTGAAAGCTCTGTTAAATTGCCGCTCCAAAGTATGGTGCCTGCATCGGGATCACCTACCAAGGTTGTATTGGTTACATTCTTCACGCTTTGAGTGAGTGAGGCTTCATCTATTATTAAATCTGTGGGCGTGGTAATCGTGACGCTGTAGGATGCGCCAATCGCGGTATCGGGTGCGCCTGCAACGTCAACGGTAATGGTGCTCGCTGTTCCCGGTGTAATTGCGCCAGAGACGTTTAAAACCTGCGCGTTCACCTTTTCCTCGACGAGGATCGCAATAGGCACCGCGGCGTTTGAGATTGTTTGCGACTCGTCTCGAACGATTAAGCGACCGGTGAGCCACCCTTCAGCAGCACTTCCCACATTAAGACTTAACGGGATCTCGAAAGATGCTCCCGGTATGACGTCTAACGATGAGGGCAGTGTAACAATGGCATTGCTGTCGTTCATCGAGAGGCTCATTTGCAGTGTGAGCGGACTATCGCCTGTGTATTTCCCTGTGAGTTCGTAGTCACAGGAGGAGAAGCACCCTCCAGACAGGGAAACGGTATCAAAAAGCAGCTCCGCTCCTAGCGCGCTTTCCAAGTCCATAGCGCCTGCTCCGGACGCGAAAACATTAGCCACACTGCCCGAGCTTGCGATCGCAGCGGTTGGATTAGCAGAGTTCATCAGCGCAGATTTTACTTCTCGTGCGTCGAGGTTTGGTTTGTTTTGCAACACCACAGCAGCTGCACCAGCAACGTGCGGGCTCGACATGGATGTCCCTGATAACGCGACGTAGGATGCGTTGGTTGAGCCGATTGCAGCAGATACGATAGGGCTACCAGGCGCAGCTAGGTCAGGCTTTAAGGTGGCCGAATCAATGTTTGGACCCCGTGAACTAAAGGTCGAAATTGCACCCTCGGGCAAAACCGAGTTCTGAAACGCCCCGATGGTAATATCGTCGCCATCTGAAAGGTTGTCGAGTAACTCGCTCCCTTGATCTTGAGTAATCATTACCGAGGGGAAGGTGAGGTCAGTCAAACCCCCCATTGTGATGGCATCACCAGGCACATTATTGATGATGATCATTCCCTGTGCGCCAGCATCTTTCATGTTGGCGGCCTTTATGTAGAAGTAGCAGGGCTCGGCAGTAGGGGTCTCGCCGCCACGATACGCGATACCGATACCGCCATTAAAACTGCCGGAAGCAAAGGGGGCGCAGGCGTCACTGTTGCCGGTATTGACGCCTTCTGCAGTGACAGCTGTTGCGGTGAGGTCTGTAGTGTGGACTACATCACCACCTGGTACTGCGGGAACGACTAGATCGTTGAGTGTAACTAGGCTGAGATTGAGCGACGCACTTTGCGTATTCGTCGATGCGATCGCGAGACCGGGCTCGGCGCAGGCGGGGCAGCCAACAGTAGATGCGTTAGGGCCAGAATTGCCCGCCGAGGTTACAAGCACGACGCCCGCCGCCTCGATACGTCCAAATACATCGGT
>CAJXZI010000343.1 GCA_913063005.1 uncultured Halieaceae bacterium
CCTGCACAACCTCGAGCAGTGTCGGCTCCGTAATGATTTCAGCCAGACGCGCTAGGGTAACGAGGTCACGCCGGCCCGGCAGTGGACCACCAGCAAATCCCCTTCCCTCTTTCGCCAGCTGTTCTCGCCGAGCTGCTTCTCGCCGAATTTGCCGAGCGACCGCATTTAGCTGATCTTGCAGATTGTCGCTTTTCGCGTAATCCATCTCCCAGTGACCGCTCATGTCGACTGGCGAAGCCACTCGGGTAATCTCCCGCTTGACGGGGTCGCTACTGCATCCCAATGAGAATGCAATCACGGTAGCGAGGCAAATACGTACAAGCGCTCTCAACCCCTCAAAAGACGCCTGTTTTGACAGCGCACACAAAGCAAACTGTTGCGCAAAAGACACACCGATGCCCAACACCCGCTTGTAAAAACCTAGCCCAACTGCTCGCGGAGCTGGAACTTCAGAACTTTACCCGCTGGGTTGCGGGGAAGCTCGGTTACCAGATGCAAGCGAAGTGGCAACTTGTAGCGCGCAAGCTTAGCCTCAGCAAAGGAACGCAGCTCATCCAAGGTCAACGTTTGGTCCCCACTGAGTGCAGCGACAGCGGTCACTGCCTCTCCCCACTTCTCATCGGGGAGTCCAATAACCGCAACCTCGGCAATGGCGGGGTGCTCAAACAATACACTCTCAACTTCAGCGGGATAGACGTTTTCTCCGCCAGAGATGACCATATCTTTCAATCGATCGCAGATGTAGAGATAACCTTCTTCATCCAGATATCCCACATCCCCGGAATGGAACCAACCCTCGGCATCAATTGCCTTTGCGGTGGCCTCGGGTCGATTCCAATACCCCTTCATAATATTTGGACCTTTAACGCAAATCTCTCCCCGTTCATTGGGCTCAACAGAGACGTTGTCGCCATCGACGATGCGTAATTCAGTGAGCACCGGTGATAAACCCGCTGAACCTAGCTTCTCAAGGCATCGCTCAGGTCCAAGGAATGAAGCGAAGGGACTTGTCTCCGTAAGGCCATACCCCTGACAGAAACTAATACCGCGATCACCATAGAGCGATATTAGGGATTCGGGACAAGGTGCGGCACCGACAATCAGCATGTCGATCGAGGACAGATCTGTTGCCTCAAATTCTGGATGCTGCGCCATAAACAAAAACATCGCCGGCGCACCAAACATGTGCGTCACCTTGTATGCCTCAATCGCTGCCAACACTGCACCCGGATCAAAGTGCCTGAGTAACACCAATGGGGCTCCCACTTGAAGCGCCGAAATAGTCATTACATTCAAGCCGCCGATATGAAACAGCGGTGCAGCCGTCAGCAACACATCTGTACTTTTAGTACCGAACGCCAAACTCGCATTTACGTTGTTCCACACAATATTGCCGTGAGTCAGCATGGCACCTTTGGGCAATCCCGTGGTACCGGAGGTATACATAATAAGAAGCGTGTCATGCGCTGCCGACTCAACAATCTCCTCGAGTGGCGACGCTGAGGCCATTGCCGATTCCATTGGGATAAATCCGCTGACATCCGCACCAACAGAAAACGCACCAACCGAAAAATAGTGTCGGCAAGGGAGTCGATCTTGTACACCTTGGATGACCGGAGCCAATTCAGAATCGACCACCAGTGAATGTACGCCCGCATCACCGATGATGAAGGTTAACTCCTCACCGGTAAGTCTGAAGTTCAAAGGCACAAAGATGGCGCCAAGGGAGATGGTTGCAAAGAGGGTTTCAATGAAACTCGGCTGGTTAAAACCCAAAAACCCAACACGATCGCCCACACAAACCCCTGAGTCTCGCAACAATCCCGCCTGCCTTCGCACACGAGAGGCAAACTCTCCGTAACTTGTCTCGGCGCCCTCGAAGATAATGGCAATGTTATCTGGGCGCTGCTCTGCCTGCTTGAGCACCTGCGCTGCAAGGTTAAAATTCGGTTCGGGTCGGTGCATACGTTCTACCTTTCAAAACTCATTCTTTAAATCGACTTCACCTGTTGATTGGACACTTCCGGTAACAATCGTGCCATCAACCTCAACTTAGCGCGCGATAGTCGCCTCGCCCCAAGTATTGAAGCCAGCGATGGTGGGTGTACCCGGGAGATACATCTGCTCTACAGCGTCAATACCAAAGCCCGCATCAGTGAGTAAGACCTTCGTATCACGAGTGATGTGACAACCACCAAATAAGCGTTTCCAAACGGGGTTCACTCGTCGCTGCCATTTGGCCACATTTTCGTCAGGGGCAATCCCGTGCTCACAGAAGAAGAGCTTGCCATCAGGCTTTAATGTGCGTCGTGCTTCGGCAAGTGCTGCCTCTGGATTGGGCACAGTACAAAGCGTGAACGTGATCAAGATCGAATCAACCGACGCATCATCAAGCGGAATGGATTCCGCTGACCCCTGAATAAAATCCACCGCGACGTTCGCTTCGCGCGCTCGCTCAGACGCCAACTCCCACGACTTTGTGCACGGATCAACGCCAATCACCTTGTCCACCTGCTCGGC
>CAJXZI010000344.1 GCA_913063005.1 uncultured Halieaceae bacterium
CCTGCCTGGCGCAGAAACTCGCCGGTAAGGTCAGCTTGTCGCTGCCCCAAGGGCGACAATTGATCGTAGTTCTCCGCCCCAAAGGACGCTTGACCGTGTCTGATAATTAGAAGATTTGCCATAGTAAAACCGTCTATCGCTGAAAGCGCAGCCTGCTAGAGTACGGAAAAAAGTCCTCAACAAAACCGTCGCGCAGCTTGTCCTGCAAGTTCGTCCAAAACGACGCTTCGTAAAGGTCACTATGGAGCTGATCAAAGGCTTTTCGAGCTCTAGCGTTGCCGGAAAAGAAGAGCCTAAACTCCTCGGGGAAAACATCGTTAGGGCCAACCGTGTACCAGGGTGTCCCTGACATCTCCTCATACTCGTCTCGAGGCGGCGGAATCTTGCGGAAATTCACCTCGAGGAGTGGTTGGATTTCGTCGTAGTCGTAAAACACCACACGACCGTGGCGCGTCACACCGAAGTTCTTGAGCAACATATCGCCCGGGAAAATATTCGCTGCCGCCAATTCCTTGATGGCGTTACCGTAATCGAACATGACCGCATCGACTTCTTCATCCGTCGCATCCTTCAAGTAAAGGTTCAACGGCTGCATTCGCCGTTCGACGTAACAATGCTTGATAATCAATGCCCGACCACTGATCTCGTACTGCGACGGACAGGTCGCCTCCAGCTCTTCTAAAAGCTCCTCCGAGAATCGTGAGGCATCAAAGACTAAATTCGCGAACTCTTGGGTGTCCGCCATACGGCCTGCTCTATCCCATCGCTTTACCAGCTGATACTTGTCTCTGACTTCTTGGTGCGTTACTTCCTTCGGTGGTGTAAACCGGTCCTTGATGATCTTGAACACATACTCGTATGACGGCAGTGTAAACACTGCCATAACCATGCCTTTGATGCCGGGTGCGGGAATAAACTCATCTTCCGTCGAGCGCATGTGGCGCGTCGCGGTTCGAAAATAATAGGTTTTACCGTGACGATGGTGACCAATACAGCTGTAAATCTCGGAAACGGCTTTGCGCGGCATCAATTGCTGCAAAAAGAGCACGTACTGAGACGGTATCGACGCATCCACCATGAAGTAGGTTCGCGTGAACGAGAAGAGCTTGGAAATAATATCCGAGCCCAGCAAACAGGCGTCTAAATACACCGCGGGCGCTGCGTCGTTTTCCGTGTGAAGCATCGGAATTACAAACGGAATCTGCAAACCCTTCCCTGAAATACGGCCCACGATATAGGCCGCTTTATTGCGGAAAAAGTGGTGTTCCAAGGCGTGGAGCTCGATATCGGCGCGGCTGTCCATACCCGCATCGATAACCGCGGCGGTCATTACCTCAGTAACACGACCCAGTTCACGATCGTAATCCTCGTAGGGACGCGACATGGCGTACTCGCGCAAAAGGGCATCCACCGCTTGCTGAATATCGCCTTTTGTTCGATAGGTATTCAGAACACGGCGCACATCGACGGGAGGCATGTCACCCTGCGGTGAAAACACAAACGCATAGTCGTCTCGGATCCATCGGTGCTTAAAGACCGCGTTGAAGATCGAGTTGTAATAGGTCTCGGCAATTTCGAAGTTCGTCATACCGCGCACAAGCTGTGCGTAGATATCGCGCGTCTCTGCCCAAAAGCTTAGATCATGCAAACGCTCTGCCGCGATGTATTCAACAACATCGATGGTTTCGAGCACTTTTACCTTGTAGATATCGATGCGACGCATCGACGCCTCTTGTGCCGCCCGCCACTCAGCGTTCTCAAAACGCGTGCGCGCAGAGAGCGTGATATTCTCAAACTCAGCAAAATAGGCCGTAAAGCCATTAAGAATAGTGCGGGCTAGCCGGGACTGCTTGTCCATGTCGGAGAGTTTACTTTCCGACGGGATCCGTGAATAGGCGTCTCAATTTGCGCATACCACCCAACCAGCGGTCGTAGCTACGCGCTTTGTTTTGGCGATACTCCTCGACCTCTGGGTGAGGAAGGATTAAGAACGACTCCGCGTCTAACCCTTGAACAACGACTTCGGCAACAGCGTCAGCAGACAACATGCCATCAACACCCGCAACACCACCGCCTTCGGTACCGGCAGTCATTGCCGTATCAACGGCTTGAGGGCAAAGACAACTGACCTTGATGCCGTCATCACCGTGGGTAATCGACAGGCTTTCAGCGAAGGAAACCGCCGCGTGCTTCGTTACCGAATAAGGTGCGGATCCAATTTGAGCTAACAGGCCCGCCGCAGAGGCTGTGTTGAGGAAGTACCCCTCGCCTCGTGCGATCATGGCTGGAAGACAGGCGCGAGCCGCATAGACGTGAGACATGACGTGGATTTCCCACATGCGCTGCCACAGTGCATTGTCCGCACCCGTTGCCCACCAGGGATCACCGTCAACACCAATAATCCCCGCGTTTGAGCAAAACAGATCGATCTGACCGTGTTCTGACTCTACCGCGGCTACCATCGATGCGATGGCGGATTCATCACGCACATCAACGGCAAATGATTG
>CAJXZI010000345.1 GCA_913063005.1 uncultured Halieaceae bacterium
CGCCACCGCCTTCCCAGTTACGCTCGACAACCCGATAGGTCCAGCCATGCCCATCCTCAAATGCAGGCGCCGCGTAGGTCTTGAACGCATCGATTGTCCAGCGCTCGGTTTTATCGGTCCCCATAAATACCGCATCGCTTGTGTAGCGAGCGAAATAGGGCTCGAAGTTTCCCTCATGCGCGTCCTTGTGAAGACCATCGATCAATGAATCTAGCGCCGGCTGTGCTGTTTCTTGTGCCAAGGTTGAGCCGGAAAAGACAACCAATACAAAAAGGGCGAGTGGTCTAGCGCAGCTTGTTGCTCGCGCCAATAAATAAGGCATGCGGCGCTTCAAAATACAGCTATTTACAAGAAGTGCGTTGGTTTGGGTCTTTTTCATCTGATCGTCTCTCTTCGCGGCGCAGCGTGTCGAAAGTGTTCTCATGCTCCTATCGGCCAGCCATGCGTCGCAGCACTTCCACCGAGTAGGTCAACTTGGTTGCCACCGACTATCGCACACACTTTTAAGTTTAGGGAGAATAGAAGACCGGGTAACTGAATATGTGTCTCACATTAAGGGTAAATAAGGCGTGGCGGTCCCTGTGCTGCCCAGTATGGGTCGCGCCAATTACGGCGAGTGAACGTTGTTGATGTGCTCTGACATCAATCCGATGATTTGTGGGTGAAAGCGCTCTGGCAGGTTGTGTCCCATGCCCTCGACCAATACGAACTCAGCCCCCTTAATTTGCTCAGCGGTATGCACGCCGTGCTCTGGTGGAATGAGTGGATCCTCAGAGCCGTGAATGACGAGGGTCGGTTTCGCGATCGTTTGAACTTCCTTTGTGCGATCGCCTGAACTAAACACTGCCATCAGGTGACGCTCCATCGACTCCGGATAGAAACCCCGGTTGCGCATGGCTTCCTCGCGCGATGCCTCAGCGTCGCCCTCCGCGAGTGATCTCAGGTTGCCCTCTGCCGCTGATGTTGGGGGCGGGAGGTGCGGCGCAAAGGTTGTCGACATAATTGAAGTAAGGCTGGCGACGCGCTCTGGATACTGTGCGGCTAGTACCTGCGCAATCATGCCGCCCATAGACACGCCCATGACGTGTACCTGGTCGTAGCCAGCGGCGTCGAGGACGGCGATGCTGTCAGCAGCCATGTCATTTAAATTGTAGGGCGCGTCGACTGATAACCCTAGCTCGTACTTGAGAAGCTGCCACCACAGTGTGGGTTTTCCCCAGTCCGTAAACATCGTAGAGCTCCCGGTATCGCGGTTGTCGATCACGATGATCTCGAATCCTTCGAACTCAAGTCCTTGAATGAAGGCATCACCCCAAGCAACGCCTGCACCACCCAAGCCCATGATGAGAAGCAGTTTTGGGTTATCAGCGCCGCGGTTGAAAATGCGAAACGCAATTTCAGTATTGCCCGATTGAGTAGAGGTGGTGGGCGTATGATCAAAATAGAGGCGCGAGTAGTCAGCGTGTGCTGCGGGAGCGAGCACCGCTAGAAAAATTGAAAGAATTATTCTGCGCATTGGCGCCTCCAATAAACCCAGCGCGCATACTACCCATTTCGCAATTTGATTGGAGAATTTTTTAGGTATCCAGACCAACGCCGAGCATCGACAAACACCATGGGGTGGATAAAAAGATTGCACTCACCGTTAAATTCGGTGACTTTTGGCCGACATAATAAACAATCACTCAGATTCGATGATCAATTCTCAGAAAACCCTACCGGCCAGTCTGATCCACGCCTATCAACTGGATGGCAAGGGTTCTGTAAGTTCAATGCAGGAATTAGAAGCTTGGGAGGGAAGCTGGCTCCACTTTGATATCAGTGAGGATGACATCACGTCCTGGCTGATGGATGTTGCTGGACTCAATAATATTGCCGCCAGCGCACTTACTAGCTCAGAGACGCGACCGAGAGTATTGAGGCGCGCGGACAATCTTATTGTGACTTTGCGCGGACTGAGTAGTGATCGCGAGCAAGGCTCTGAGGAAATGATCTCTGTGCGGCTGTGGACTGACGGTGCTCGTATTATCAGTAGCCGTTTCAAGCCACTGGCTTCAACGCAATCCGTGATCGATTCGCTGGCAGCGGGAGAGGGTGCGATAACTATCCCAGAGCTTGTGGTGAACTGGGTCGAAAGTATTACCGACGATATGGCCGGGGCCATAAACGAACTCGAGGAGCAAGTTGATGACATCGTGAGCTTAATCGATACGATGGATGTGGCTGCCGCACGGCAGTCGATCGTCAAACTAAGGCAGCGCGCCATGTTCATGCGACGCTATCTGTCACCCCAGCGCGAAGCGCTTGCAAAGTTAAGTAGTGAAAACCTCTCTTGGCTCGACGAATACTCACGAGTAAGACTGCGAGATATTACTGACCGACTCATCCGTTATATTGAGGATCTTGACCAGGTTCGAGATCGAGCGATCCTTGCGCACGAAGAGCTATCTGCGAGGCTTGCCGACGATATGAATCG
>CAJXZI010000346.1 GCA_913063005.1 uncultured Halieaceae bacterium
ATCGGGGGTCACTAATTCGAAGTCGCCATTAATCCGGCAATTGACCAATTCTTCATTGATCTTACCATCGGCTCCAGATCAATCAGTGGGATCTTAAAGTCGTCGCAATTTTCGTTCAGTGTCTCTAACTGCAGTCGACTTGTGGTGTCGGCAACGCCCGAGTAGCCCGCCAACGACCTTTCGTAAGGGTCCGTCGACACATTGTGATCTGGAACTGCAACGTTCGCATTCAAGCGCCGCGGGACTCGATTCTGTAAGCGCAGCCCCTCAAACGCCTGAGGCGAGGTTACCTCATGAATCAGATGTCGATCGATGTAGATCAGCGCAGATCCATCATCGCGCTCGTCAACAAGGTGTGCGTCCCACAGCTTATCGTAAAGCGTGCGTCCCATATCAAAGTCCTTTGTAAACGTGTGGAGCAGCATCGCCGCTCGGCTGTCTTCTTAATTACGCGCTGCCGGCGTAAGCGGCGCGGAGTCTACCATAAAGGCGATAACTCTGCCGGCGCCTGTTAACGTTCAACCCACAAAATACCGGATGCTCTAATGCTTATGGATGGGTCAGTATTTTTGATAATTAAGAGCGGGAGTAAGCACCGCGTTACCGATGCAATGCCAGCAATCGGCTTCTCGCTGATTCGAAGCACATCGACTCAAAAAGCATAGAGGTATTCGGTATCGCCTGCGATGGTGGGCAAGCGTAACTCCGTGACCCTCTATCCGTGCCCCTCTATCCGTGCCCCTCTACAGACCGTGTTTCAGACCGACCTACGCACGATGGGTAATGGCCCAACATCGATGAATACCCTGCGATCGTTCAAAATCTGGATCGATAGTGGATGAGGTAATCTCCCTAACTTCAAAGCGTTTCGCCACCTCGGAATCTAATTCAAACTTACGGTGGTTGTTAGAGAAATAAAGAACGCCCGCCTTGTCTAAGCACCTCATAGCGCCTGTGATGAGGGTCAAATGATCTCGCTGAACGTCAAAGTGCTTTTCCGTAGCCTTTGAATTCGAGAACGTGGGTGGGTCTAATAAGACAATGTCGTACAGCGATTGCTCATTCGCCAACCATTTCAAGACATCCGATCTTATCGCTCGATTCTGTGCCTCAGCCAACCCATTACTTGCCAGGTTTTCTTTGAACCACTCCAAATAGGTATTACTGAGGTCAACACTGGTCGTAAATCTGGCTCCGCCTAGTGCGGCTTGGACGCTAGCAACCCCGGTGTACGCGAAAAGATTGAGAAAACGTTTGCCGCGCACCTCGCCCTGAATTTTCCGTCTAATGGGCCGATGATCAAGAAACACGCCGGTGTCGAGATAGTCATGTAAATTCACCCAAAGGCGCGCGCCGAGCTCGTTGATTTGATGACGCTCTCCGCGCTGCGAAACACGCTCATACTGGCGCACGCCTCGCTGACGCTCGCGGCGTTTCAATCCAATCTCTTCGCGGTCATAGACAGCGAACACAACTTGGCACGCGTCCACCACCTCGTTGAACCGTCGTGTAGCGTCTGCCTCGGTCACCGACTTTGGTGCGGCGTATTCAGCGATGTGTAGGGAGTCGCCATAAACATCGATGGCAACGGCGTACTCGGGCATGTCCGCGTCGTAAACCCGAAAACATTCAACGCTACTCTGCTTGCGCCACTTCTGTAGTCGTTTCAGGTTCTTCCGCAGGCGATTTGCGAACATTTGCCCGCCCTGAGAGAGCTCCGGTAACACTTGCTGATCAGATACGCTCTTCTCGTCACGGCTTAGCGCACTGCGCAGTTCATTTTCAGGCGCCAGATCAAAGAGGTACATGCCGATGTCCAAAGGGCCACTCTTAAGCTTGTAATTCTTGTAACTTCTCAGACCTACAGCACGAGCATGTTGTGCATCAGCTGCGATGACCGCCGCCTGCCAACCTGCAAATTCGTTGTGCAAGGTGCGACCGAGCGCTGCATACAACTTTTTAACGGCTTCATGGTTGCTTAACCGCTCACCCCAAGGCGGGTTAACAACGACGAGACCCTCGATCATTTCTCTGTGGGTGGGTCTCGCAACTTCTGATAACTGCCGAGCTCTCACTCTTACTTGAGAGGCCAGCCCCATGCGTTTTACGTTCTCTTCAGCTCTTTTAATGGCGCCAATATCGCCGTCGTATCCACGTATTTCAACATTCTCGGGAAGCTCGTTACCTCTGCGCGATTCTGCGTCAGCGCGAATAGCACGCCACTGATCCTCCTGATGCCCGAGCCAGCCATGGAAACCAAACCGGTTTCTTGCCAAACCGGGAGCAATGGACAGTGCCATGAGGGCGGCCTCAATCAGCAATGTCCCGGAGCCACACATGGGATCAATGAGCGAACCACCCTGCTCTGCAATTTTAGGCCAACCTGCGCGTATCAAAACGGCTGCTGCAACGTTTTCCTTGAGCGGAGCCTTACCTCCCTCGAGTCGATAGCCTCGTCTGTGCAAGCTCTCA
>CAJXZI010000347.1 GCA_913063005.1 uncultured Halieaceae bacterium
GATGGGCATGGCTGGACCTATCGGGTTGTCGAGCGTAACTGGGAAGGCGGTGGCGATACGCGCTGGTTTGATGAGATTTTATTCAACGAGAAGCTGGGACATTGTCGCGGTACAGGTGTGGTCGAGAAAGTGGGTAGCAACTGGAAGATTGCCCACTACTCGCTAACGCTTCTGATCCCGAATGACATTGCCGAAACGGTGGGTAACCAGTCGAAACGAGCCGATTAATGAATCATAGACGCTCCCAAGTTTTCAAAAACAACCAGCGCTGTAGTAATCGACTGTGAGCATTCAATCGCAACAGGGCCGTGCAAGCACCGTGATGCAGGTCCTCGCGTGGCTCAGTTTTATGGCGCTAGGCGTGCTCTTTTTCGGTGACCAACTCGAATCACAATACAACCCCAACCGCCAGGTAGAAACACTGCAATCGTCGAACGTCACAGAGGTACGCCTACAACGAAATCGGCTGGGCCACTACGTCACTGCAGGGACTATCAACAATGCTGAGGTTACCTTCCTACTTGATACAGGCGCTACCGGAGTAGCAATACCCGTAAACGTAGCCAAGCAACTCGGCTTAAAACGCGGCAGACCGATTGCTACACGCACGGCAAACGGAACGGTGACTTCCTACCTGACAGCACTCGATGAGGTGAGTGTTGGCGGTATTGCAGTGAGGAATGTCGGGGCCACAATTGCTCCGGGGCTCAGAGGTAACGAAATACTTCTAGGCATGAGCTTTCTCAAAAATATAGAGTTTGCCCAGCGGGGTAATACGTTGATTCTTAGACAACACTCTCGCAATTGACGGCGCCAATCTAGAAGACCTTGCTCTCTCGACCGCAAAGAACGGCGTAGTCGTGGCAACAGGGTATAAACAAGAACGCCCCGTGCAGGGGCGTTCGCGTTGTGAAATGGATCGAGCGTTAAAACTGAGTGCTAATTGCGACGCGAACATTCAGAGGCGCACCGACAGTGGCCTGATGGGTACTATGTGCATTGGGGAAGTAAAGTTCGTCTGTTGCATTCTCGACGTTGAATTGGAGTGTCGTTTGCTCTGATAGTTGATACTGCAAAGAGGCGTCGATACGGGTATAGCTCGGTAGTACTGCACTATTGCTGTTATTAATGAAGCTCTCGCTCTGATGAGTCAGGCCCAAACCAACTTCCAAATCACTTGTGAGCGAGAATTGATTCCAGATTGAGAACATTGAATCGGGAAGCTCGCGCGGTTTCAAGCCTGTTCGCCCCATACGGTTGACCTGCTCTCCATCAAGCGCGCTATAGGCAACGGACACCTGCCAGTAGGAATTCACAGTACCTTGTAGCTGGAACTCAAAACCATCGATTTTCGATTCGATAACGTCGAGCGTCGCGGGGTCATTATCCGCCACCTGGGGTGAGCGCTGCTCAATTTCGAAAGCCGCTGCAGTGAAGCTCAGCCCTGAAGCAAAATCGTATTTCAAACCCACTTCGCGATTGCTGAACGTATTGGGGGCAAGCTTGTCGTTACTCCCGTTGATATTGGCAAACTGCTCTCCACTGCGAGGTAAAAACGACTCGCTGTAGCTGGCATAGACCGAGATGTTCTCTTCGGGTTTGTAAACGACGCCTAGCCTGGGGGAGACTTCGCTGTCAGTTCGTGCACGTGTCTCTGCTGCCACAACATTCAACACTTCGATATCGAAGCTGTCATAACGCAGTCCCGCCACCAGTCGAAAGCTATCGGTCAGCGCGATCTCGTCCTGCAGATAAAATGAGGTGACATCGATTTCCACCTCAGTATCGTCATTGATATCGACACCGAAGTTGTTGGCGGCTCGAAGCCCCATGATGTTTTCTCCGATTCCGCCCCGGATACTCAAGCGATCGGCAATTGCGAATACTTCCGTGTCGTCCAGTGAGGTATCCCAAAAACTGTTGTAGCGATCTTGGTTACTGGTCGTGGAGATCATTTCTGCTCCCGCAAGTATCGTGTGCTCAACATCACCCCAATTAGATTCGCTAACAAGACCCGCAGACAAAATAGTGTTTTCTCGCTGAGTCGTATCGAGATAACCGTCTAAAGTGACTTGATCAGGCGTCGAAGCTTCGCTGTATCCCGAGGTGTAGAAATTCTGATAAAGCTTGTCGTAGTCACCATGGAAGGCAGCGATATTGGCTTTTATTGACTCGCTAAAGCTGTATTGCAATGCTGCTCGCCATAAATCGGCTCGCAACTCTGTGGTGTTTACCTCGGGATCACCAAACACGATGTCTTTAAACGCCTCGATGGGCCGGCCATTGGCACCCGTGGGAACACCTCTGTCGATAAATCGCTGGTGGTCAATGTACTCATAAGAGAGATCGATCTGGCTGTTCGCCGTCTCGAAATGCAGCGTTGGGTTTATACCGACACGATCACCGTCGTAGTAATCACGATGATTGTCCAGGCGCTCAACCAT
>CAJXZI010000348.1 GCA_913063005.1 uncultured Halieaceae bacterium
ATTATGGCGGGGCGGTAACAGCAATACTGTTAGCGGTCATGACGATTGCCGTAAATGCGCAGCCCGCTATCGCTCAGTCTAGGGGGGACGTGGTGGGATACCAGTCGGCTCAAGTTAAAGCCGCCTTTCTGCACCGTTTGCCGCGATTTATACGCTGGCAGGATGGTAGAACAGCCACCCATTTTTGTTTTGATCAAAACTCGGACGTCATGGAGACGTTTATTATTTTAGCTGAAGCTAAAAACGACACAGCATCGGTTTCTCTTTTGGAGAACGGCGATGATAGTACAAAGTGTGATGTATTCTTTACGGTCAACGACCAAATCACCAACCTCGCGCCTAACCAACTATTGGTGAGCGACCGGAAAGGCTTTGCCACTCAGGGAGGAATGATCGAACTCACGCGCAAAGGGGGGCGGCTGGGATTGAACGTTAATCTCGACTCACTAAAAACGGGCAACCTCAGTGCGAACAGTCAACTGTTAAAGCTGGCCAACGTTGTGAGTGCGGATTGACATGGGCCTCCAGTCCCCTGGTAATCTCTCCATCGAAAAATATTTGACCTGGGATGCTGTCGTCATTACAGCGGTTGTCGGTTTCTTTTTTCTCATCGCTCTGTTGCTGATTTCTTTCAATAACGCGGTTGATGATGCGAACGAGCGTGCAGAAAGCATTGCAGATTTACTTGCTTTTAATCTGCAAGCGCCGCTTGCTTTTGATGATGTAGACAGTGCAGATCAGATCTTAAAAAGCCTTCAAATCCTAGGCGATTTGCGTGGTGCAAGCGTTTATAGCGGCGATGGCTCAACATTCTCTATGTGGGGTGAAGCAACGCGTTTAGACAAGACGTCCTTTCTTTTTGACCCCATGCAAAGCGAAGCTGTTAGTGAAATCACTATTGGCGGCGAGACGCTTGGGCAGGTTTCCATCTCCTACTCACTTCGCCCAATTTATGTGGAGCATGGTTACATTAGTCTGGCGGCATTTGCGTTGTGGATCAGCGGCCTATTTGTTGCTATCTGGCTTTCTCGATCTCTCAACAAGCGAGTGACCGAACCCCTGAATGAACTCGATGAATTCATGACACGCGCGGCTCAAACTGAGTCTTTCACAGAACGAGTCAGCTACGACCGAAACGACGAACTGGGGCATGTGGTCGGCGCACTCAATAATTTATTTGCCCGCGTTGAAGATCGAGACAACCGACTCTCGGAAATCATCGAAGAACTTACAAAAGCGCGCGATGCCGCTGAGGCATCCGCGCAAGCCAAGACTTCCTTCTTAGCCAATATGTCCCACGAGGTGAGAACACCTATGAATGGCATTGTTGGACTGATCGATCTCGTGAAACTTGAGGGGCTCAATGCTCGTCAAGAGGCATGGGTGGCTTCGATGGGGAGGTCCGCAGATGCCCTGCTTACCATTATCGATGATATTTTGGATTTTACGAGAATAGAGGCCGGTCAACTTGAAATAAGGCCCTCCGTTTTCGAGCTTGAGCCCTGTATTTCCAGCGTAAAGGCTTTATTTACCGATCAGATAAAACGACGCGGAATTGAACTCAGAATAGACATCGCCGAGAGCGCACCCCCGTTTCTTGTCGCCGATCAGGGCCGAGTTCGGCAGATACTGCTGAACTTAGTAGGTAACGCCTTCAAATTCACTGAGGAGGGACATATAACCATCGTCGCCACCTCGACTGACAATGCGTCCCGCGTGCGATTTGAAGTGATCGATACAGGAATCGGTATTGCGGAAGATCAACGTGATCTTGTTTTTTCTCGCTTCCAACAGATCGAGACCGGCCTGACACGACGCTATGGAGGCGCCGGTCTAGGCTTGTCGATATGTAGTCAGCTTGTTTCTTTAATGGGGGGTGATATCGGTTTCGAGTCCGAACCCAATAAGGGCTCGCGCTTCTGGTTTGAAATCCCTCTTGAGGCGCTCTCGCGCGAAGAGGTCGAAGGTCTCACTTCAAATAATGAAGCAGATACACCATCGATTGGCAGCACATCTTTTGCCGAGGCTAAAAACAACCAGCCGCTCACCGTACTTGTTGCAGAGGACTCCGAAGTCAACCAATTCATTGTCACCGAATTGCTGAAGAAACTTGGCGTCGCAGTGACGGTGGTTGCGGATGGACAACAAGCGGTTGATGCGGTGGAAACGTCGGTTTTTGATATCATTCTTATGGACATATCCATGCCCGTAAAAGACGGCCTCACGGCTACGCGAGAAATTCTTGCCAGTGCAGCCGACACAGACTGGGAGCCCTACATCGTTGGGCTGTCAGCGCCCCCGATGTTGGGCGATACAGAGCGCGCAATAGACGCAGGTATGACTGCCTACCTGACCAAACCAATCTCACTAGAAGCGTTGGCCCACGCGCTACATGATCACGTAGAGTATCGTGAGTTCCACAAACCAAGGG
>CAJXZI010000349.1 GCA_913063005.1 uncultured Halieaceae bacterium
TTGCATTAATCTCGCGTTATCGCCTGGTCGTGTTGGAGGCGTGTACGAGTAAAAAGGTCAACCGTTATGCGTATGGGCGGTGCAAAGGAAAGAAGGAATCACGGGTACCGGGTAGGACTGCCTCCCGCGGGTGTTGTTGAGTTGGTCAACCATGGCCACGAGGTCGTGATCGAGACACACGCCGGCGAGGGTGCAGGCTTCTCGAATGAAGATTATGTCGCTGCAGGAGCGACCATTGTTGACTCGCCAGCAACGATTTTTGCCGAGTGCGACCTGATTGTTAAGGTGAAAGAGCCGCAGCCTGACGAATGTCGGCAACTGCGCCCTGGGCAATTGCTGTTCACCTACCTTCACCTGGCAGCGGACCGTCAACAAACCGATTTGCTGTTGGAGAGCGGCGCCACCTGTATTGCTTACGAAACGGTAGAGGGGGCGAACGGCGGTTTGCCACTCTTGGCCCCTATGTCAGAGATCGCCGGTCGCCTGGCAGCTCAGGCGGGTGGTGACTTCCTCAAGAAATCCAGCGGCGGGCGCGGTGTGCTGCTTGGTGGGGTGCCCGGTGTTGCACCTGCCAAAGTTGTTGTCATCGGCGGGGGTGTTGTGGGAACCAATGCGGCGCGTGTCGCGCAGGGTATGGGCGCACGCGTTGTCGTCCTTGATCGTTCGCTTGATCGGCTCCGCTACCTCGACGACGTCTTCATGGGGCGCATCGAGACCGTCTGGTCGAGTGCGGCAGCACTTGAAGAGCAGGTAATGAATGCGGATTTGATCATTGGTGCCGTGCTCATCCCCGGTGCGGCTGCGCCAAAGTTAGTGAGCCGCGAACTGGTTTCCAAGCTTCAAAAGGGCAGTGTTATGGTTGATGTCGCGATCGATCAGGGCGGCTGCTTCGAGACATCTCGTGCAACGTCATACCAAGATCCCACCTATGAGGTGGACGGCGTTGTTCATTACTGTGTGGCTAACATGCCGGGTGGTGTGGCGAGAACGGCAACCTTAGCGCTTACCAATGCGACCTTGCCCTATGTTGTGCGCTTGGCGGACCAGGGGCTCGATGCTCTGCGAGGTGATGCGCGATTTGCGCTTGGCTTGAACGTGCATGCGGGTAAGTTGACGCACGCCGGTGTCGGAGAAGCGTTCAGTTTGGATGCGATATCACCGGCAGAAGCCCTGACTTCCTGAGCTAATTCGCTATAGTTGAGCCGCTTCAATAAGGCGGCCCGCTATGAATACAGCGTCCTTACAATCTGCTTCAACCCTGCCTGCTCACCTTGCGGGCGAGATGCGCTCGAATCATGCGGGCGAGACGGGTGCCGTTTGGATTTACAAAGGCGTTTTGGCTATCTCACGCGATGCTGAAATCCGCGCGTTTGCAGAGCATCATCTGGTGACCGAGCAGACCCATCTCGATTTCTTTGAGAACTGGCTTACGTCCCGCCAGAAAAGTCTGCTCTTACCCCTATGGCGCGTCTCTGGGTTCGTTTTGGGCTCGGTCTCTGCGCTTGGTGGACGACACTGGGTTTATGCCTCTATCGAAGCCGTGGAGACCTTCGTTGTCAAACACTACGAGTCGCAATATGCGGCTCTGAACGCCTATGGCGATGTGGAACTGACCGCAGCGATACACCAGTTTTGCAACGATGAAGCCGACCATCGTGACGAGGCCGGCGGTGCAGCCCATGCTCGATCAAGCCTGCTGAAGGTGTGGTGTTGGGTTGTGGGGTTTGGATCCGAGCAAGCTGTTAAAGTCGCCCGCCGAGTCTGATCCCGAAGTTCGCTGATCCTTTATACATTCTGCTCTTTTATGCGTTCTGCTGTTTCGGCGGACAGGCGCAGCGATTTCGGTCTATTATCGGCCCTATCAACGGGTTGTCTTGTGAGCATCATTTGTCTCGATGTCACAACCGGCCGCAGGCAGAAGAGAAGGAAAGGCCATGAGTGCTGATTTAGTAAGAGCACGAATCGATGAAGGAGCCGTGGTGCCGCTCATGTGTCTGGTCGTTTTTCTCGGATTTCTGCTAAATCTCGCTGATGGGATTGATGTCGTTGCTATGTCGGTAACGGCCCCAAGTGTTGCCGCGTCATGGGGTCTTGATCGCGCGGCCTTAGGCCCGCTCTTTAGCGCGGCGCTCTTTGGTATGGCGATTGGCGCCGCGGGGTTGGCACCACTATCGGACCAGCTAGGTCGTCGCCGGTTGTTAGTGGCAGCGATGTTTCTTGTAGGTGTGAGCATGCTCGCGGTCAGTTGGATTGCTAACACGGCTTCTGTCACCGTTTTCGCGATCCTTCGCTTCATTTCGGGTCTCGGTATTGGCGTGATATTCGGCAGTGCGCCTGCTCTGGCGTCGGAGTTCATGCCCAGTCGCTACCGGAGCCTGGCCGTATCGCTGGTGGTCATGGGGTACCCCGTAGGGG
>CAJXZI010000350.1 GCA_913063005.1 uncultured Halieaceae bacterium
CACGATGGGATCGATACCGATCTGCTAAGGCCAAACCCGCAGGCGAAATTGGCCCTGCCCAATCACCGCAGCTTTGATCGCAGCGACGAGGTGATCACCTTTGTCAATCGCAACCTCGAGCCTTACCGCGGCTATCACGTGTTCATGCGCGCCTTGCCGCAGCTGCTGCGCCAGCAGCCAAAGGCGCAGGTGCTGATGGTGGGCTCTTTGATATGTACTTATTTCGCATCTTCGCCGTGAGTCTTCTGTTGCTCCCTATGATTGGATGCAATGCCATAGTGTCTGGAGTGAGCGACAATGCTTCGTTTATTGAGCCTATGGTTGAACGGCGAGATACTTTGACCGCTACTGGTTATGCTGTTATCGACGTACAACCAAGCGATAATTCTGCTCAACGCCGTCTCCTCGCCATCAGAGCCGCCAAGTTAGACGCTTATCGTGGTCTTACTGAGCAGGTGTATGGCCAGTATCTCGATGCGACGACCACTGTGGCCGATATGGCAGTTCGCAGTGACAGTTTCAGGACTCGTGTGGAAGGAGTAGTCTACGGCGCAAATCTGGTTCGCATTGAGCCTAGAGGATCAGATACCTATGAGGTAACGATGTCTTTGGATAAAAGCATCGTAAACGATTTAAGAGTACTGTACTTAGAGAGGGCGGTTAGGGCCTCTTCGGCGAGTACGGGTAGTTGACATGCGATTTCGCGGTAGACCCGCTGGCTTTCTCGTTTGCTTGACGTTTAGTGTATCGTGTTTAGCTAGCGATGCTGAACCAAGCGCGGCTAGCGGACAGCAAGAATTAGCTTCTACACGCCTAGAGCAAATAAAAGAAAGGCTAATCGAGGCGGCTTTTGGATCAGGAGTGAATGTCCGAAGCGTAGCGTACTTAGATAGTTCTGGGGCCTTGACCCAAGACGCTTTTTTCTCGAGCGATATCAAAGTCCGTGGAAGTCAAGTCATTTCATATTTGAAGGAGCTTGATGGCGGTCAGGCCATTGGTAGAGCGGAATTACCACTTGAAAAGGCGTGCGACGTTTGGGACACCCAAGAAAAGCGCGAAAAGGGAGTGGTCAAAATATCTACTAGGGTCAAAACCTCGAGACGAGTTAGTGAAAACGCGATACCAGAGCGTAAGCGCACGGAACTGACAGCACTTCTCGATCAAATACTGACCAATGAGGGTTTCAACGTTGTCCACGGCGACAGCCCTTCAAAGGTCAGTTCTCCGCAAAAAACCGAATACATGCGTCATCTAATATCAGATTGGGCGTTGGGCCCTTCTGCAGACTTTGAGGTTAACTTGGAGCTCGATCTTATAAATACATCTACACATATCGTACCCTCGGTTTACTCCTCTCACAGCATGCTCTATGGACCAGAGGTGTTTTTATCCAATATTGGTTCTCGCGATTATGTGCTGGAACTATCAGTCGCTTTTTCGCAACCGGCCTCGCGACGTTTGCTCAAGGAGGAAACCCTGTCGACATCATTTGTTGCTCAGCGGCATTATGCTTCCGGTGCATGGAGTCTTGGTGATCGAGACCGAATGATTGATCAATGGGTCGACGAGACGGTTCGATCTTTTGTGGCCAATTCCCAATGCCTCCCGCAAGTATTCAATGTTACCCCTCTACCGGACGGGAATTTCGAATTATCGGCTGGGTTAGCGCATGGTCTAAGTGCAGGTAGCTGGATCGTGGTAGCTAGTAGAAATTTAATGATCGGAAATGAAGTGAGCGACGCTACTTTCGATTCATTATCAATCATGCGCGTATCGGCATCCAACTCATACTCGGCGATTGCCGAACCGCTCGCATCCAGCATAGGCCAAAGTAATGTTCGGTCGGGTGAGCTAACTGGAATGATGCTTTAGGAGGAGAAATGAGATTAGTCTTGAAATCATTTGTTCAAGCAACCGCTGTTTTAGTGTTTTTTGCAATACTGCCGGTTACAGCTGATGAGGAGTACTCTACTGCCCTTTCCGAAAGAGACTTGCAAAAGCTAAAGGACTTTATCGGCTCGACGGAAACACAGGCACCCGAGGTTCAAATGACATTGGAGGAAGGCCGCTACAGAGTGCAATCTGGAGATACTCTGAGTGGTATATTTAGTCGTTTTTATAAGAATACAAATGTCAATAAAGAGGTCTTGCAAGCAGTATTCCCTGCGCATTCCCGAAGGGGAAGCCCCCTATCTGGAAGCGCAGCGCTGCGGCGCCTGCAACGCGCTCTATCTCACGCCGCGCATGGCCTGTAGCCGCTGCGGCAAGCGCGATGACCTACACCCCCAGCGCCTCGCCGACCGCGGGACCCTTTACAGCTTTGCCATCGTCCACCGCTCCTTTCCCGGGGTGGAGACGCCCTTTATCTCGGCCATCGTGGATCTCGAGGGTGGAGGCACGCTGAAGGGCAACC
>CAJXZI010000351.1 GCA_913063005.1 uncultured Halieaceae bacterium
ACTAACGTCTGTCGCAGAATTATCTTGATGGCTCCTGGTTACTCATCATTTTCGCGGTGAACGACACCACTCGAAGCGCTTTGTCAGGAACCATCCGGCTGCTGGCAGAGTTTCAAGATCAACGACAGATGGTGAGTGAAGATAAGTCACTCAGTGAGCGTATGTCGCACGAGTCGCTCCGGATGACCTCGCCGGTGATGCACATGCGCCGGACAGCGATGCAAGACACTGAAATTGCCGGACAGAAGATCGCCAAAGATGAGAAAGTAATCATGTGGTACGGCGCAGCGAATAGAGACCCTTCGGTGTTCCCCAACCCCGACGTCTTTGACATGACTCGTGACAATGTTGAGAAGCACGTTGCCTTCGGACACGGTGTTCACAGGTGCCTCGGCAATCGCATTGCCCAAATGCAGCTAAACATGGCCTACGAGCGAATTCTTGATCGCTTCCCCAATATCCACTGGACGGGCAAGCAAAAGATCGAGCCAATCATCTTAGTGCACGCCATCTCGAGTCTGAAGGTCAATCTTTACGGCAAAGACGCAAAGCGACCCACAAAGGTCGCGGTGCCGCGCTAGAACGGTATGTAGCGCGCTAAACCAGCTGAGTTGCGATGGGTAGTTCCGTGGTGTTCTTAATTTCCGTCACCGCAATGTGGGAATGCATTTCGCGGACGAGATCTCCACTCAGCAGCGTATTTCTGACGAAATCTTCGTAATGCCGAACGTCTTTGCAGATGATCTTCAGAACGTAATCCCAAATTCCCGCCATGGTGTAGCACTCAACCACCTCTGGGTGTGCTTCAACCTCCTGTTCAAACGCCAGTAAGTTTTGCCGTCCCGTCTGCGTTAGGTTGACCGTTGCAAACACAACGATTTCCATACCCAGAGCATGCCTATCCAATAGTGCTACCCGGCGCTGGACAACACCCTCTTCTTCTAAACGATTGATTCGTCGCCAGATCGGCGACTGAGAGCTGTTCAGCCGATCCGCAAGCGCAGCTGTCGATACTGTCGAATCCTGCTGCAACGACGCCATTATGGCGACGTCCTGCTTATTCCATACGCCAGACATATTTAGTCTCTCAAAGTCAATTTAAAGAATAATTATCCCAAAAAATCTCTTAATTCAACCAATAAAGACACAATTTTTCGCCAATGATGAAACACAATTTCCCAAGGGATTAAAACAGCTAAAACTTACGCCTAAGGGGATTAGCATGACGCACGCGTCGCCCAAGCCACTTCGTAACGTCAACTTAGAAGACAAATTTAGGCAAGGTCCCACACGGGCTTATATGAGCGGCATTGATGCACTGGTTCGACTCCCTTTACTGCAACACGAAATAGATACTGCTAAGGGTTTAAACACTGGTGGTTTTATCTCGGGCTATCGGGGCAGTCCGCTGGGTGGTCTGGATCAAGCATTATGGTCAGCAAAAGACCATTTAGATCAACACAACATCACCTTCAATCCTGGGATCAATGAAGAACTCGCAGCAACGTCTGTCTGGGGATCTCAGCAGTTAGGCATTGTCTCTGACTCTCATTACGACGGCGTCTTTGGTATGTGGTATGGAAAGGGGCCAGGTGTTGATCGAAGTATGGACGTCATCAAGCATGCGAACGCTTTCGGCACCTCATCTTACGGCGGTGTACTAGCGATCGCGGGGGATGATCACGCCTGTAAATCGTCGACGCTGCCCCACCAATCCGAACACATGTTCATGGGCGCATCTGTACCAGTACTCGCCCCCTCAAACGTCCAAGAAGTGCTCGATTTCGGAATCTATGGATGGGCCATGTCGCGCTTTTCCGGGTGTTGGGTGGCACTAAAAGCCATAACCGACAACATGGATTCAACTATGGGCGTGGAGATAGACCCCGCGCGATACTCAATTGTCCTGCCACCAAAAGAGGTGATTTCACCCGACGGGATGCACGCGCGCTGGCCCGACCCTCCCCTCGATCAGGAAAGACGCCTTAATCTTTATAAAATTTATGCTGCACGCCTGTTTGCAAGTATCAACGGACTCAACCGCATCGTGTTGGACTCCGTTAAACCGATACTTGGCATTATCACATCAGGGAAAGCCTACCTCGATGTGATGGAAGCACTGCATTCGCTAGGAATCGATGAACGTGCCGCGGAAGAACTTGGAATCAGGGTCCTAAAAGTGGGTATGCCCTGGCCTTTGGACCCTGAAATTATTCAGGTATTCTCCCGTGGATTGAACGAAATTTTGGTCGTCGAAGAAAAGCGTTCTGTCATAGAGGACCAACTGACATCGCAACTTTACAACCTCGGTGGAGAGTCGAGGCCCAAGATATATGGCGAATTTGACCATAGAGGTGAGTCGCTACTGCCCAATACAGGTGAGCTCGACC
>CAJXZI010000352.1 GCA_913063005.1 uncultured Halieaceae bacterium
AAAATTCACAGTGGTGCCGCTAAGCGGTTTAAGAAGACGGCCAGTGGTTACAAGCGCAAGAGCGCTTACAAGAGCCACATCCTGACGAAAATGACGACTAAGCGTAAGCGTCAGCTTCGAGGCACATCCATGATTCACAAGTCCGACGTGGTACTCGTGGATCGTATGTTGCGCGCCAAGTAATCGTTAATCAGTTAGGAGATAAGACATGCCTCGTGTAAAGCGTGGTGTCACGGCTCACCGTCGACACAAGAAAATTTTGAAGCAAGCGAAAGGTTACTACGGCGCACGTTCACGTGTTTTTCGTGTAGCCAAGCAAGCAGTAACTAAAGCCGGTCAATATGCTTACCGCGACCGTCGTCAGCGCAAGCGTCAGTTCCGCGCACTGTGGATTACGCGTATCAACGCGCAGTCTCGTGCAAACGGAATGACTTACAGCCGACTCATCAACGGTCTCAAGCGTGCTGAAATTGCACTCGATCGTCGTGTATTGGCTGACCTTGCCGTTCACGATAAGCCGGCTTTCGCAGCGGTAGTGGAGCGTGCAAAAGCTGCTCTTGCGGCTTAATCGCATTTTCGGACTACCCATTTAAAACAGGTAGAACGAACAAATTGAAAGGAGGCTACGGCCTCCTTTTTTGAATGAGTGGAGCTAGCGCAACATGCAGTCACTGGAAGATATCAAGGCAGAAGCGGCGGCAGCGATTGAGGCTGCGGCTGATGTTGCGGCGCTTGAGGAGCTGCGTGTCAGCTATCTCGGAAAGAAGGGAGCGCTAACAGGCTTGTTGAAAGGCTTAGGGCAGCTGTCAGCCGAAGAACGACCCAAAGCAGGCGCCGCGATTAACGCGGTTAAGCAAGCGCTTAACGAGCAGCTCAACGCGCGCAAAGAATCCTTACAGAGCGAGGCATTGTCGGCCCAGCTCGCGGCAGAAGCCATCGATGTAACGCTGCCAGGTCGTCGCGCTGAGGCAGGTGCTTTGCATCCGATTACTCGCACAATTCAGCGCATGGAGACGTTCTTTGCCTCCATGGGCTTCGATGTTGTGGAGGGGCCTGAAATTGAAGACGACTACCACAACTTCGAGGCACTCAATATTCCAGCGCATCACCCTGCTCGGGCGATGCATGACACGTTCTACGTCGATGACACGCACGTGCTGAGAACACATACATCAGGCGTACAGGTGCGCACGATGGAGACACAGTCACCACCTATCCGGGTCATTTGCCCGGGTCGTGTCTATCGCTGTGACTCTGATTTAACGCACTCGCCCATGTTCCATCAGGTCGAAGGTCTGCTGATTGACGAGACCTCTAACTTTGGCCACCTGAAGGGGCTACTGGAAGACTTTCTTCAGGCATTCTTCGAGCGAGACGATCTATCCGTCAGATTAAGACCCTCATATTTTCCCTTCACTGAACCTTCCGCTGAAGTCGATATTCAGTGCGTGAAGTGTTCTGGCGAGGGTTGCCGTGTTTGCTCGCACACCGGTTGGATCGAAGTGCTCGGTTGCGGCATGGTCAACCCAAAAGTGCTCGAGATGAGCGGGATAGATCCTGATAAATACCGTGGCTTCGCATTTGGCATGGGGGTCGAACGTCTCTCCATGCTTCGCTACGGGATTGGCGATCTGCGCCTCAATTTTGATAATGACTTGCGCTTTTTAGCGCAGTTTATGTGAGTTAGCACAATGATTATTTCTGAGCAGTGGCTTCGTACTTGGGTAGATCCAAAGGCGACCACAGAGGAGCTTAGCCACAAGTTAACAATGATGGGTCTTGAGGTAGACAGTATCGACGCTGCTGCTGAGGCCTTCTCGGGCGTCGTTGTCGCTGAAATTATCGCTGCAGAACAGCACCCAGATGCAGACAAGTTACGCGTGTGCACGGTCAATGCCGGTGATGAAACGGTTCAAATTGTCTGCGGAGCACCTAATGCTCGTGCCGGGCTTATTGCACCGTTAGCCCGCGTAGGTGCCGTTCTGCCCGGTGGCTTCAAAATAAAAAAGGCGAAGCTACGCGGTGTCGAATCGCAGGGCATGCTATGCGCAGGCGCCGAGCTTACAATTTCTGAAGATAACGATGGTTTGATGGAGCTGCCGGCAGATGCACCCGTCGGTATGGATATCCGCGAATACCTCAGCCTTGACGATAAGGTCATCGAGCTCGGACTTACGCCCAATCGCGCAGACTGCCTGAGTATTCGGGGTGTTGCCCGCGACGTCGCTGTCGCATTCGATGAGGTACTCAACGAGCCAGCGATCGAATCTGTAGCAGCAGTCATCGATGAAGAATTCCCTGTAGCGATTGAGGCGACAGCGAAGTGCCCTCGCTACCTTGGGCGGGTTATCAAGAATGTTGACCTCTCTCGTCCGACACCCGATT
>CAJXZI010000353.1 GCA_913063005.1 uncultured Halieaceae bacterium
CGCAAATCACAAAAGCTCCGGGTTTAAGCGGCTCAAAAGCTCTGAGGTCGACAGGGGAACGTCCGATTCACGAAGCTGTAGCGAGTCTGAGATCAAGAAGCTGATCGAGCGTTTTCTATCTTAGCTCGCTAACGACCGTTTCACTGTTAATAACATCATTCAAACTTTACGCTTACCGGTTATCCTAGCCCGAGACAGAGTGTTAACGTTGACTAAGACTTCATCAAGCCAACAGGAACCTACGTTTTTTGATGATTAATCTTTGGGAGCAATGTCCGGATGCTTGGCGATCGCCACTCGATCAACTACTCGATGGCGGTGTTGGTCGCCAATTAGAGGAATTTTTAGCCGCCGAAGTCTTGGCAGGTAACGAGTTCTATCCCCCGCTGGAATATGTCTTTAAATGCCTGCAGGAACTAAGCGTTGTGGACGTGAAGGTCGTTATCCTAGGTCAGGATCCTTACCACCAGCCCGGGCAGGCAACGGGAAGAGCGTTCGAAGTTCCCGAGGGCGTAAGCTCGCCCCCGTCACTCGTTAACATAGTCAAACTGCTCGAGAAGGATCTCGGCGCCGTCGCTAACAGTCGTGGACTACTCGCTCACTGGGAGCGGGAAGGTGTCTTGTTGTTAAACACGGTGTTGACTGTGCGTAAAGGCCAGCCGGAGTCACATCGTCAAAGGGGTTGGGAGCTCGTCACGGACCGTATCTTCGAAGCTGTCGTGGCCTCCAGGACACACACGGCATTTTTGCTTTGGGGAGCGCATGCGCAGAAAAAGGCGAACTTGGTGAAGGGTGACAATAATCTTGTCCTTACTGCGCCGCACCCGTCGCCGCTAAGCGCCTACAGAGGTTTCTTCGATTGTCGGCACTTCAGCCAAACAAATAACTGGTTGTTGTCAAAGGGTCAGCAGCCGATAAATTGGCTCGCGAATTAGAACTGCTGACGCGCAGTGGCCGTTGCAATTTGACCCTGTATTTGTGGCGCTTGATTGTCGACATCAACAACCACCTCGCAGAGACACAGGGTGGTGTTGTCGCTAGCGACGGACTCGATGACACTCCCGATCGATTTTCCCTGCGCATTTACAACGCGTTCTCCTGGCGCGATGTCCAAGTGAATGGCGATACTGAGCAAGCGAAGTCGACGCTTGGGTTCTCCGCGAAAATGTAATCGTGCGATGATCTCCTGACCCGTGTAACAACCTTTATTAAAATCAACGCGTCCGTTGATGTCGTAATTAAGGTCCTGAGGAAGGTATTTACCGATCGTTTCGCTTGTGAGTCTTGCATCCCCGTGCTCAAGTCTGGAGATGCGGTAGGCGTCAGAGCTCAAAACGTTTTCGGGAGCGCCACCCTCATACCCCCAAACTTCAGCAACATTATCGTGGCGATTGACGGTAATAGCGGCGTCGGTGACCACGCTCATGGCGTTTGAAGTAGTCGCTTTGCAGGCCCAGACACACATATCGGAGGTTTCGAGCCTGGTCTTTGAGAACATTAGGTATTTCTGCAAATGGCTTTTGAGGCTTACAGCTACGTCCGTATTAGTTCGCATTAAAATGCGCTCATCGTCCACGATGACGGCGCAAAAATCGGCGATAACGCGACCTTTTAAATCGCAAAAGGCGCCTTCTAATACACTACCTTTGGCTGCCTCGGCGAAATTACGCGTTGTTTGCCCCTGTAGAACAGCACGGGCGTCACTGCCGTGGAATTCAAGAATAGTGTCGCTCAGCTTTTGACTCATCTTACTCACCTTTGTGCTGATGGCCCCCTCGAACAATGCGCGCGTTTCGAGTAGGGTACCGCCATGATAAACCATGATGATCACAATAGGATGCGTTGGGCGAGCCGGAGAGGTCTATTAGAGCTTGATCTCTTTCTCGAGGACTTTGTCGCAAACGCTTACCCGAATCTGGGCGATGACATGAAGGCCCTTTATAAAGAACTGATGGGCGAGGCCGATCAAGATCTTTTCGAGTGGCTAATGGGGCGGTCTCAAGCTGATGCCACGCTCATGCCCATAATTGAGATCATCCGAGCACACAAAAAAGCCCAAGGCGCGCTTTAAGCTGTTTGGTAACGCGGCAGGGTAGTGGCCTGCGAGCGACTGTTGGGTGGCACCAGAACATTATCCTTGCCGCCGTCCAGCGTGTTCGGGTAGTCACTGTTGTAGTGGAGTCCCCTAGACTCCTTACGCTCACGTGCACAAGCCACCATAAGGCTAGAAACGAGCGTCAGATTTCTCAGCTCTAAAAGCTCTTTTGTAATCGTGAAACTCGCGTAGTAATCATCGACCTCCTGCTCCAAAATGCGCAGGTGATTAGCGGCACGCTTCAAGCGCCGATTGGTGCGTACAATGCCCACGTAGTCCCAC
>CAJXZI010000354.1 GCA_913063005.1 uncultured Halieaceae bacterium
GCGCGCAAGCGAGAGATTCTCGAAGCCAGCGACCGGCGGCGAAAAGAATCCGGTTTTACGCTCTTCTAGCAGTGCTCATGGGTCGTCACGGGTCAGATTATCTGTTTGGCTAGACTAGAAAGCGGGCTCAGTTACGCTTGCTGTGTTCGAAGTGTTGCCAGAGGCGTAACACGAACCTGTGTAATCGCATTACCCTCAATACACTCGATATCGAGCTGATAGTCGCCAATTCGCACAGACGCCTGGCCTACTGGGAAAGCCTCCAATGCCTCGAGGGCGAGACCGCTGATGGTTTTTGGGCCGTCGGTTGGCAGTGACCAGCCAAATTGACGGTTGATATCCCTTATTGGGATGCTACCTGTGCATGAAGCACCGCCGTCGGCCATGGTCGCAATCTCTTCCTGATCTTCAACAAGATTGGACGTGAAGTTACCTACGATCTCTTCAAGAATATCCTCAAGCGCAACGAGGCCTAGGATGTCACCATACTCATCAACGATCATGCCGAGACGTAGTTTGCGTTGTTGAAAGTGGCGCAGTTGGATATGTAGCGCTGTGTTCTCAGGCGTAAAGTAAGGCTCTTGGAGTTCGCGCGTGAGCGACGCCCGATTTAAGCCCTCACCGTCGAGACATTTCCCGAGGTTACGAAGGTGCAGGATGCCTTCGATTTTATTGATATCGCCCCTGAAGGCCGGGACCAGTGTGTGGGTGCTGGATTTGAGTCGATTGAGAATCGTTGCATCGTCATCCTCGAGATCGATGCCGTAGATCTCATTTCGGGGCACCATGATGTCGTTCACCGACACTTGCTCTAAGTCGAGAATATTAACCAACATGTTGCGATGTCGACGCGGGATTAGGCCGCCGGATTCGCTCACGATGGTTCGCAGTTCTTCTTGGGTGAGGGCATCTTCACTGGTGGCGTCGGCCTTAAAGCCGAGCAGTGACAGCAGGCCATTGGTGATTGCATTGATCAACCAAACCAGCGGATACACCAGCTTCATCAGGGGTAGAAGAATAATGCTGGCAGGGAAAGCCACTTTCTCAGGGTGAATGGCTGCAATGGTTTTCGGCGTAATTTCGGCAAAGATCAAAATAACAATCGTCAACACAATAGTGGCAATCGCAATGCCTGCATCACCGTATAGGCGAATGGCAACCACTGTGGCGATTGACGAGCCCAGAATATTGACGAGGTTGTTACCGATCAAAATTAGCCCGATCAAGCGGTCGGGGCGAGCCAACAATTTTCCTGCTCTTAGTGCGCCCTTGTGGCCCTGCTGTTGGAGATGTTTCAGCCGGTAACGGTTGAGCGCCATCATTCCAGTTTCAGAACTAGAAAAGAATCCGGATAACAAGATAAGTGCTGCCAGAATGGCAAAGAGGAGTCCCAGCGGGGCGTCGTTCAAACTTTATGCGCAAACGTCAAAGTGAAGTGTAATTGTTGAGAAAAACGCGCTCGCCCGCAACCCTAGATTTTAATTAGGTGAGGACTAGTTCAAGGACGAGTTTTGAGCCATAAAACCCCAAAGTCAGGAGCGCGAACCCGCTGCAGCAAAGCATTACGGCCGTGTTCACTCGCCAGCCGTATCGGATGTGTCTCACCGAGACAACGGCGAATAGCAACCAAGCAATGATAGTGAGCACCGTCTTGTGGATTAGGTGCTGGGCGAATAAATCGTCGACGTAATAAAAGCCAGCGACGATAGAGGCGGCCATGACAAGTGTGCCCATGGCGATGAGTTCGTGCATTACTTGCTCGGTGCGATCGAGCGCAGGCAGGAGGCGAATAAGACCGCGAGTCTTGTGTTGCCGCAGCAATCGGCTTTGCTGCAGAACTAATAACCCCTGCAGTGTTGCCAGACCGAGAAGTGCATAGCCAATGATCGAAGTGGAAATATGGAGCAACAAACCACGAGGTGTGTCGGTCATGGGTCTTGCCGTCTCTGGTGTCAACGTAGCCACCAGTATCGCTATTGCTGCCAGAGGAAAAATGGCCATCAACAAGGTTTGTAGTGGTCTTATCGCTAGAATGATTAAGCTCAGGGCACCCATTAACCAGAATGTTAGGGAGGCTACTCGATAGAAGCCGAAACTTGCGCCCACGGTTGCGGAGCTCTCGTAGATCACAAAACCATGGAGTAAAAGTGCTGTTACGGCAGGCATTAGGATCGCGCGAGGCAGTTTTTCCTCGCGTCGTTCAAGTCTCAAAAGCTGTTGCACTGCGGTATACAAATAGAGCGCCGCTGCTAAAGTCGCCGTCACTGCAAGAATTTCACTGCTCGCAAATCCTGCCATGGTAATCGCAGAACTCCCCTGATTATTTTTCTATCGTCAGCGTATACTACGCGCT
>CAJXZI010000355.1 GCA_913063005.1 uncultured Halieaceae bacterium
GCTTATAGGTTGGCTTAAAAATTTCTTTCACGTCGCCATAGTCCACCGTCCAACCGAGCGTGCGATCCAAGTCCGCGGACAAATGTAATCGAACCAAGTAACTGTGGCCGTGAAGCTGCGCTTGGGGAACACCCTCAGGCGCGTTTTTTAATCTTACGGCAGCCTCGAACCGCTGCTCCTTCCAAATGCGGAAGTTGGCACCGTCAAAATGGCATCCGGCAGTGACGGTTTCATAAACGGTTACCCAGGATAACTCGCTCAATTCTGGCTTTAGCTTTGACCAAATCCACGCGGAAATCATCTCACTCGTCGGGTTTTCAAGTCCGGGAATGTCGTTGAGACATCGCATATGAAGATCGGAAGAGACCTTGGCCCAATGGGTGTCGAGCACGTCGTAATCGACGCCCATATCACCGTGTTCAATATTTGTAGACGCGTGCAAGATCACTTCGAATCCGTGACCGTGCATGCGGCCGCACTGATGATCTTCAGGCACGTTCGGCAGCCTATGCGCCGCCTCAAAACGGTATCGCCGCCAAACATGAGCCGTTCCGTCACAATCGAGGTCGACACCTTCGTTTGCGGTGCTTTGAACCCCTACGACACCCGAGGCAAATACCTCAGAACGCGCTTTGATCCATCGTGCAAGATTTTCATCGGTTGGAACGGGAAGGTGATCGTTCAACAAGCTGTAATCCAGCGGCAAAACACGTCGCGCTAATTCCGCTTGCAGCGCGTCAACCTCACCGCCCACGTAGGGCGCCCACCCGTCCTCTAGGGCGGTTCTGACCCGAACACCAAAGCTGTGACCATGCATCGCCTTCGATCGATGTCCGTTGGGAAGTATGTCAACGAAGCGCGCCGCCTCAATCGAGGCCGCAGCGGTGTAAAACATTTGGTCTTGCGTCATTTGCTAGAAAACTTATCAATTAGCGGATCCGCTACGCCCGCTTCAGAAAACCCTTTTTGCCTGAGCAAACAGGAGTCGCAAGCGCGGCAAGGGTTGCCGTCATCCGCAGGGTCGTAGCAACTACTAGTCAGCGAGTAATCAACACCCATTGCCAATCCCTGACGAATAATCTCTTCTTTGGTCAGATCGATTAACGGCGTGTGAATCTTGATGTGACTTCGACCTTCGACGGACTCCTTGGTCGCCAAATTAGCCATCGCCTCGAAAGCAGCAATGAATTCTGGTCTGCAATCTGGATAGCCCGAGTAATCGACCGCATTGACCCCCACGTAAATATCATCTGCCTTCAAAACCTCAGCCCAGGCGAGACCAAAGGATAGGAAAATGGTGTTTCGGGCAGGGACATAGGTAATGGGAATTTCATCCGCCATGTCGGCATCTGAACGATCCTTTGGAACATCAATATCATCCGTGAGGGCGGAGCCACCGAATTGTCTTAGATCGATATCAAGGATTACATGCTTCGCAACTTGGGCTGAGTCAGCGACACGCTTGGCACAGTCGAGTTCAACCGAGTGTCGCTGTCCGTATCTAAAGGAAAGCGCATAAACCTCGGAGTGCTTGGCCTGAGCAATTTTTAAGACGGTAGACGAGTCTAGCCCGCCGCTCAGTAACACCACTGCCTTTTCACTCTCTGCCATCTAATTTTCCCAAATCATCAAAATGGACATCGCGCTACGACCTCGTCCTGGTCCGCTCGCGTCGCCCTGCTGTCGCGCACATAATAATCTAGAATACGGGGGAAGAGAGCCTATCCAACGCATACGTGGAGGTATTCATTGGGCGCTAGTGTTTCACCGGTTTCTATTTGACCGCCCAAAATCTCATTTATAAGCCGCCATGAGCGCCTTTTTATATTTTATTGATGTGACCGGTAGAGTTAGGCCTAAAACGTCAAACCTGCAGAGTCGTCAACCGGCAGTAGCAACCATAGCGCGGGATTAATTGCAGTGGGCGAATAGAACAGCCGTCTATCACCTCAACGCCAAACGCCTGCCATGAATAAGCTGACGAGATGGGAGCCGTAAACCGTTAAACAAAGCCTCCAAAAGCACAGATCTTGGAGACTATTGATCGCGACTTTGCTCAACTTCCTTTTGTTTGCTGACGGTTTCGCGCAAGTTTCTAGCGAGAATGCCAACGCAGTTACAATGCGTCGAACTCAGTCTCGACTCGCACGCTCTCCGTCTCTAGCGTTTTAACATCAACAAGCAGAAGGTGATCAACCCGACCCGGGCCGTCTTGCAGCCAAACACCGCCCGTGGTTCCCATGATGTTAGTCTCAATACCGTTGTGGTTACCTGCCGCGTAATAATGCTCGTGTCCTTCGATGGCGAGGCTGTTTGCCGGAAGGTGCGGGACCAGCTGCTTCCAAATTGTCG
>CAJXZI010000356.1 GCA_913063005.1 uncultured Halieaceae bacterium
TGTATGACGATTCGACGCATCACTGCATTTAACCCCGCACAGGCCACAACCGACGGCGCAGGTGTGGCCATAAAGCGCGTGGCCCTCATGGGGGTTTCCATCGTCGACCCGCTATTAATGGTTGATGAGTTGCGCTCACCCTATCGCGAGGACTTTAGCGCTGGATTTCCCGCGCACCCACATCGTGGTATGCAAACACTCACTTACATGTTGTCTGGCGGAATTATTCACGAGGACAGTATGGGTAATCGCGGTGAAATTCGTGACGGCGGTGTGCAGTGGATGTCCGCAGGCTCCGGCGTTATTCACTCTGAAATGCCCACGCAAGATACCGAAGGACTGCATGGCTTTCAGCTTTGGTTTAACCTGCCCTCAGCCCAGAAGATGAATGCACCGCGGTATCGGGATATCCCAGCTGCAGAGCTACCTGTTTTTTCGTCTGGCGATGTTTCTGTTACAGCCATCGCGGGAGATTGGTGCAGCGATGGCCATCAGTTAGTCAGCGGCCCGTTAACGGAGCTCCAGCCGATCGCCCAAATGGCGGATGTGCAGCTTGCTGCCAATGCCACACTGTGTCTCGATGTTGAGAAAGCGGCCAACTCGGCGGTCTTCGTGTTCGAAGGTGCTTTGGATGTGCAGGTTCAGGATCTTCCTGCACCAGGTCTTGCGGTTTTTGAAGAAGGCGATAGGCTTCAAATCAAAGCGAGCGCTGGGGGCGCACGATGCTTAGTACTGACAGGCGCACCGATCGGTGAGCCCGTAGTTGGCTACGGCCCCTTTGTGATGAACACGCGGGAAGAAATAGAAACGGCATTGAACGAGTATCGCGATGGCACTTTCCTTAAGCATTAGCACCTTTAAATGTTTAGTCCGTAACAGCTTGTTTCGTGTGCTCGCCATAACCTTTTTTACGATGGTACTGGCTGGCTGCCAGATGATGCCGAGTTTTGGAGATTCTCAGAGCCCCGCGGTGGTTGAAGCCCCTGCGAAACCGGCAACGAAGACCTGTGAGGATCCACGACCAAAAATTTGTACGATGCGCTACGAGCCTGTCTGTGCCGTCATGGCAACCGGTCGCATTACCACGTACCCTTCAGCCTGTAACGCCTGCGCTGATATTGCTGTCAGCGGCTGGCGTCCAGAACCGTGTGAGGAATTGTGATGTCTCTAACGAACCGAATTTTATTGGCGATGGTCCTTGGCATCAGCCTCGGCTCGATACTCGAAGTTGTACTGGGTGGCTTGGATCCTGAAAGTGGACTCTATGGCTTCCTCTACAACGGGCTGGTCATGGGGGTGTTCGACGTCCTTGGACGTATTTTCATCGCCTCGCTCAAATTACTTGTTGTACCGCTGGTATTGGTGTCGCTGATCTGCGGTATGGCTGCACTCGGTGCGAGCAGCCGCATGGGTCCCATTGCCGGCAAAACCCTAGGGCTTTATCTCATTACAACCTGTATTGCCGTAACGCTCGGTCTCGCGATTGCGATTCTCGTCGGTCCCGGCAACGGTGTGAACGCAGTAGCGAGCATGGACTTCGTACCGAAAGAAGCGCCACCCATTAAAGAAACCTTGATCAATATTTTTCCCACGAATCCGATCGCGGCGATGGCTGAGGGGAATATGCTTCAGGTGATCGTTTTTGCCTTGTTGGTTGGGTTTGCGATGACGCGCGCGGGTGAGGCGGGCGAGCGTCTCATCGCCTGGTTCCAAGACATGGAAGTTGTGGTCATGAAAATGGTGGGCGTGCTCATTGAGTTAGCGCCTTACGGCGTGTTTGCTCTGCTCACCAAGCTCTTTGCCACCATGGGCTTTGGCACTATTTTCGATTTGGCAAAATACTTCTTCACCTTGCTCGCCGTGTTGTTGTTCCACGGGCTAGTTGTCTACGGCTTGGTTCTCAGGACACTGACTCCGCTATCGCCGTCAATGCTCCGCGCAAAAATGCGCCGGGTTTGGGCCTTCGCGTTCTCAACGTCATCCTCAGGCGCGACTCTGCCGGTGACGCTGCGCACGGTTGAGAAGCGCTTGGGTGTCAATAAGAGTGTCGCGGGTTTCGCGGTGCCGCTGGGCGCGACGATAAATATGGACGGCACGGCCATCATGCAGGGTGTTGCCACGGTCTTTATTGCGCAGGTTTACGGCATCGATCTCAGCAGTAGCCAGCTGCTGATGGTGGTGCTGACAGCAACACTTGCCTCTATTGGCACCGCTGCGGTTCCGAGCGCGGGACTCATTATGCTTTCGCTGGTGTTGACTCAGGCAGGACTGCCCATGGAAGGGATAGCGCTTATTTTGGGTGTCGACCGATTACTCGATATGGTTCGTACGGCAGTG
>CAJXZI010000357.1 GCA_913063005.1 uncultured Halieaceae bacterium
TCGTGGGTTTGAATAACGCCTTTCGGTCGACCTGTTGTCCCCGAGGTGAAGATGAGCGCAATCATATCGTCGTGCTTCGGAGCAAATGATGGACTTCTACCGTCGCCCTCTGCCACAAGTTGATCCCACGTCAGGGAGGCCTCAGGCACCTCAACACCAGGCAAACTAATGATATCAACGTCGGCTGACAGCACGTCTCGGACTTTCGGCCAGTTCTCGGCGTTGCCCACAAATATGGCTTTCGCCTCGCTGAACTCGGCGATGTATTGCGCAACATCCGCGTTCAACGTCGTAAACAGTCCGACACTCACATTGCCCGAGGCCATAATCGAGAGATCAGCGAAGAACCAATGCGCACGGTTATGCGACAGGAGAAGGATTTTAGTGTCTGTGGCGTAACGTGCTTCGAGCGCTGACGCTACAGCGTGGATCTGACGACGGCTCTCAGACCACGTGTAGTCTTCACTGCCTTCGCCCTTTAAATCGCGGAGCCAAATCTCATCGGGCTTCTCGGTAGCCCACTGGTCTAGGTAAGCCATGAGCGTGTCGTGTTCGAGCATGTTGTCTCCCGTCGTTTTTGTTATTTCCAGGCACCGGCGTTTTATTCTTATCCATCGACGGTTAAGTACCACTTATCGATGTTTCAGTGCGGGCTATCGACCGTTCAAATCACAGCTGACAACACTCAACCGGCAGGGTTTTCTCCGCATCTCCGGAGCATGCCACAGTAGCGAGGGAAGGCAAGAAGGGAACAAATCAGGAAGCACAGCAACTCGGAGCACCTCCAAGCACTTTAAAGCACCTCACTGCACGATAAGCGGGTTCTCATGAGCAGAAGTCAGACATACACAGGTAGGAGAAATTGAAATCAAAGATCCGCGCAGGGGACGATGCGATTAAAATCCGTTAGCTCAGCGGCACCACCCACCAATCCGAAGTTTTTACCGCCCTCATCGAACGGCACCAAAAGCAATGTCGCGGAATCTGGTTTGAAGGGTTCAGAAGGAGGGGTGAAGCTCTCTTGATAGCGCGTCGTGCTACTTATCCGCACTTCGTCGATGAGGCCATTAAAAACCTCATAGTAGCCATCACAACAATTGTTACCACCGATTGCTATGTTTTGGTAACCCAGCTGTGCGGGGCGCCCTCTCATGGCCTGCTCAGCAACCATTTCCCCTGCGATAAATAGACGCATAAATTGACCATCAAACGTAGCCGCCACGTGCACCCATTCGTTCTTAGGAACCGGCGACCTTGAGTACAGGACTCGGATATTATTTAAGGTACCATCGACCGAGAACCAGCCTCGCAGCAAACCCTCTCTATTGACCGAGAGGCGATATTCGCGCCCTCTACCATTACCCGAATATTTGTCGACCAAAATTCCGGATCGGACATATCCCTTGGTAAAAATACGTGCCTCAATGGTGTAGGCCTCGTCGAGATACAAATCTTGGGTGCCATCGATAGTTATCGCTTGAGATCCCCTGTACGGGTCAAAGTCCGCAACTGCCGAACAAAACGGCGAATCAACCTCCATTAATGCGGGGCTGTCGCATATCTCAGCCGCACCGCGACAACTGTTAATGACCTCTAGAGGCGCCGTGCTCTCCGCAGTGGCAGCTTCAGCAGCGCCTTCCCCGGCTCCTTCCATGTTATTCAGAGCGAGGACAGAAACCCCAGCGTCGCCTATTGTTATCGCAAGCTCAAGCTCAGGCGCGCCTAACTCCCGAATAGTCAGCTTGTATCGTCCGGGAACCGGCTGAAACGGTAGTTGCAGCTCAATAGCACGAACGCTCGAGTTCGTTATTTTAGGCTCGAGTCGGTAGGGTGCATCCTCAGCACCGAAAAGCACTCGCGTCTCCGCGAGATTGGGGAAGTGCCCATAAACAGTGATCACCGAGCCATCAATACGGACCTGGTCTATCCCATCTGAATGGTCCGCCCAAGTAAATCCGCTAAGTAAACTCAGGAGAAGAAAACACCATTTACCCAGGATTTGTTTCAAACCTAAACCTAATCTCGTTGTGTGATTCTCGTGCAACGTAATTCATTTTTTGCAAGTCACTCTGATACTCGCAGCAAGGTTCCCTCGTTTAAGTCAAGCAGACAGCATTGCCGTGGCGCAATGACACTTAGTACTCAATGACGGTGTACTGAATCAAGCGATGCTGGCAATTCGGTCAAAACTCATCCGCAAATGGGGCAAAAGACTCATTTGATAGCACGATCTCGACATTGACACCTTGGAAACAGTGGACAACGTATACACCAAAGATGATAACGATGACATCGATTTGGCTTGATATAAGATCACAGGCAGCAGTCGTAGAAC
>CAJXZI010000358.1 GCA_913063005.1 uncultured Halieaceae bacterium
GTCTGATGTGAGCGTGGCCACTCCCCCCAGTGAAGTGAACTACAGGTTTGCCGGCAGCTGTTATCAGCTCAGTTTTGTATTAATCCGGCGCGGCGAATTCTAACCAAGCTAGCGCTGAGATACCACAACTCTCTGCAATTGAGATGTCGATTGAAATGGCCATTGAGGTGGCAGTAAACACTACCACCTTAGTTGTGCCCCAAACGGACGATTAGAGACCGCCCGTATCGGTAGGTGGATAGGTGAGATATTTGATGCCGGCCATCTTCTCCAGGACTCTATAAACCTGACAGCTATAGCCGTATTCGTTGTCATACCACAGGTACAACACCGCATGACGACCATTAACAATTGTCGCCTGCGCGTCGAAAACGCACGCGGCACGAGAACCCACAAAATCAGTCGACACGACCTCCGGTGAGTTGGAGAAGTCGATTTGCTTTCGGAACGCAGAGTGCAGTGCCGTTTGCCGCATGAATTCGTTGAGTTCGTCTTTTGTCGTAGCTTTCGACAAGGTCACGTTTAGGATCGCCATAGACACGTTGGGCGTGGGTACGCGAATCGCATTACCCGTCAACTTACCCGTCAGCTCTGGGAGCACTTTTGCCACCGCTTTGGCTGCACCCGTCTCGGTAAGCACGAGGTTCAGCGGCGCGCTCCGTCCTCTACGATCTGCCTTGTGATAGTTGTCGATAAGGTTTTGATCGTTCGTAAAGGCGTGAACGGTTTCAACGTGCCCTGACTCGATGACGAATTCATCGTGTAAAGCCTTCAAAGGAGGAACGATGGCATTCGTAGTACACGATGCCGCCGAAAGCACCGTGTCACTTGCCTCAATCTCGTGATGATTGATACCCGCGACGATGTTCTTAATGTCGCCCTTGCCCGGTGCGGTCAAAATGACCTTACTCACACCCTTTGCACTCAAGTGCCGTGAGAGACCATCTCGGTCCCGCCAAACGCCGGTGTTGTCCACGACGAGACAGTTGTTTATGCCATGCGCCTCGTAGTCAACATCCTCCGGAGCGCTCGCATAAATCACCTTGATTTCGTTGCCATTGGCCACGAATGACTGCCGTTCTTCGTCAACCCTTATGGTCCCTTGGAAGACACCGTGGACTGAGTCGCGGCGCAACAGGCTAGCGCGCTTTAGGAGATCATCAGGTGCACTGCCCTTTCGCACTACAATCGCCCGCAGGCGTAGATTGTCACCGCCATCGGTCTTGGCAACAAGAATACGTGCCATTAGACGGCCAATACGCCCAAATCCAAACAGAACAACATCCACCGGCCCCTCGGGACGCTCTGTAGAATCAACTAGGTGTGCCAATCGATCTGCGACGAAGTCATCCAGCGAGGCACCTGCGCCTTGCTCTTTATCGAAGTACTCTATCGACAAACGACCAATATCAATGTGCGACGGACCGAGGTTCAGTTTCGCCATTGCCTCAAGGATCCGAATGGTTTCAAATTCAGAAAGTTCGTTGTCCTCGACCTGTCGAACCCAGCGATGAGCTTTCATAATATCGAGAACACTTAAGTTCACGAGGGACTTTCCGTAAATGTAGCACTTAACATTCTTTTCGCGGGCCAGTGCACCGACGATCGGAATCATGGATTCGGCCAGAGCTTCTCGCTCCTTCCAATCCACAAAATAATCGTCAGGACGCTGGCGCTTTCTTTGGGGCGCCATGCTTTTTCCTTTCGTTAAATGGCCTCTTAGCGGGCCGAAGTGTGAGTGTTTAGTGATTATCGCTCCGAGACCACCCGAACAGCAACCGTTCAAGCCTAGTAAGCGACTAAGGTGACACGTAAAATCGCGCTCCCTGATAGGAGTAGCCATGACCTCGTTTTTCGATATTCAATCCACCCTTCCCTGGCCAAACGCAATAGGTAAGCGGACTGCCATCGGGCCAGTGTGTGGCGCAGCACAGTCTCACTTTGTTGCTGAACTCGCAAAAACGACACCACTAATTCTCGTTATCACAGAAAATACGGCTTCCGCGCATACGCTCGCTGCGGAGCTGCCCTTTTTTCTGGATGCAGCGCAAGAGATTATCTTGCTGCAGGATTGGGAAACGCTCCCTTACGATAATTTCTCGCCACACGAAGACATTATCTCGGACCGACTAAAGGCGTTCTCACGTCTCCCATCGCTCACCCGCATTTGGTCTTCCAACAAACATCAATATCTATATCACACCACCAAAGTCTACAATAAGCGTGCCCCCTCATACTGATCGTCAGGATGTGATTGTCTTTCAAACAGAGGGGAGCAAGAGATGGAAGGTTTATGGTCCACCAAAAAGACAAAAGGGTAAAGACCC
>CAJXZI010000359.1 GCA_913063005.1 uncultured Halieaceae bacterium
TTGGCGGAGCTCGATATCCACAAAGACCTCTGGTTCTTTGACTGCCACTTCCCTGGCGACCCTGTGATGCCTGGCTGTTTGGGGCTCGATGCGATGTGGCAGCTCGTTGGCTTTTTCTTGGGCTGGCGTGGTAACCCCGGACGCGGTCGCGCCTTGGGTTCAGGTGAGGTCAAGTTCACCGGACAAATCCTGCCCAGCAGCAAGCTAGTCACCTACAAAATCGAAATGAAGCGGGTCATCGAACGCAAGTTGGTGATGGGCATTGCCGACGGATCCCTCTCCGTAGATGGCCGAGAAATCTACACCGCGACCGACCTGCGAGTCGGCCTGTTCCAATCCACGGATAATTTCTAATGACAAAACGTGTGGTCGTTACCGGCTTGGGGATCGTCTCAAGCCTCGGTAACAATGCAGAAGAAGTAACTTCCTCACTCAAACAAGGTAAATCAGGCATCAGCTACAACCCAGCGCAAGAGGAAGTTGGCATGCGCTCCTGGGTTTCTGGCAAGCCTGACATCGATCTTTCAGAACATATCGACCGCAAACAATGGCGCTTCATGGGCGACGCTGCAGGCTATGCCTTTTTGAGTATGGAGCAGGCTATAGCAGACTCAGGCCTTGCACCGGAGCAAGTATCCAACGTGCGAACCGGCATTATTGCGGGCTCGGGTGGCGCTTCGAGCGCCAGCCAAGTTGAAGCCGCTGATATTCTGCGCGATCGAGGCCTTCGTCGCGTGGGACCTTACCGCGTCACGCAAACCATGGGCAGTACTGTATCGGCCTGTTTGGCTACGCCCTTCCAAATCAAAGGCGTGAACTACTCAATCTCGTCGGCATGCTCGACCAGTGCACACTGTATCGGTAATGCAATGGAGCAAATACAACTCGGCAAGCAAGACGTTGTCTTTGCCGGCGGTGGAGAAGAGCTAGACTGGTCACTCAGCTGTCTGTTTGATGCGATGGGTGCGCTGTCGACCAAGTACAACGAAACACCCGATCGCGCCTCCCGTGCATACGATGCGGACCGTGATGGCTTTGTGATTGCTGGCGGCGGCGGCATGTTGGTACTTGAGTCACTTGAGCACGCGCAGGCTCGCGGTGCCAAAATCTACGCAGAGGTCGTTGGTTACGGCGCCACCTCAGACGGCCATGACATGGTAGCGCCCTCGGGCGAAGGTGCCGTTCGCTGCATGCAGCAAGCAATGGCCACCGTGGAAGGCGACATTGATTACATCAACGCGCACGGCACTAGCACGCCTGCGGGTGATATTCAGGAATTGAAAGCCGTGAGAGAGGTTTTCGGCGATAGCACACCTGCTATTGCTTCGACTAAATCACTCTCTGGCCACTCGCTGGGTGCAGCCGGTGTCCAGGAAGCCATCTACTCTCTCCTCATGATGGAAAATGACTTCATCGCAGCGTCTGCCAACGTTGAAACGCTCGACGACGGTGCCGAGGGTATGGACGTGGTAACCAATGCGCGGACAGGCGTTACGTTGAACCGCGTCATGTCAAACAGCTTTGGCTTTGGAGGTACAAACGCAACGCTTGTCTTCCAGCGTTTTGAAGGCTAGCCGAGCGCTTCCGATTATTCTGATAACCAACGTTCGCCTTTAAAAAAACGCCCTATTAAGGGCGTTTTTTTTGCTCATCAATTTTTTCTAGTGGTCTGTTTACGTACCTGGCTCTTCATACACGCCTCATACACTCACCACACATTCACCATAAAAGCCTCATACACTCGGCTGGCCGCATGGTTTTATGCTGTCGGCAGTTCGCAGACGTTGCGTTTTGTATGACGTTATTAGAGTAGAAACGGTGTTAACCAGATCCATTGCAGACTATGAAGTCCAATTTAGACATTGAAAGGTTGATCAAACTTCGCCAATTCGTCCATCGAAAAGGCGCCGATGCAGCGTCGCCTTACACTTCGCCCTTTAGGACTTTTACGAAGTTACAGGGACGGTGCTCGACGTCCAGCTGATCACGGACCAGGCCGTTCCATGCTGTTTTGCAAGCCCCCGTTGAGCCCGGCATACAGAAAATCGCGGTTCGATTAGCGAGACCGGCAATAGCACGTGATTGCACGGTCGACGAGCCAATTTCCTCAAAACTTAAGGCACGGAATACTTCTCCAAAGCCCTCTATCGTTTTATCGAACAACGGCTGAACCGCCTCAGGCGTTGAGTCTCGCCCAGAGAACCCAGTGCCACCCGTCACCAATACCGAGTGCACTTCTGGGTCGGCAATCCACGCGGAGAGCACAGCTCTTATCCGGTAGATGTCATCAATAACGATAGCGCGATCTACCAGAGAGTGACCC
>CAJXZI010000360.1 GCA_913063005.1 uncultured Halieaceae bacterium
GGGCGTTCAGGTCAAAGCGGTTCCATTGCGGCGTTCGCACGTTGTGCAGAATAAGCTCAAGCAGGTCTTCCTGAAGAACCCCTTTCTTGTAAAGCTTAGTAGGTGGAATGCGGATGCCCTCTTGGAAAATAGTTGTCGCCTCGATCGGGATCGAGCCGGGCACCATTCCCCCGTTATCGGACATGTGGCCGAACATCGCCGACCAGGCAATATGACGGCCATTTCTGAAGATAGGAACCAAAACCACCCAGTCTGGAAGGTGAGATACCGCTGCATTACAGAGGTAAGGATCGTTCGTGAGGATGATATCGCCCTCTTCGATCTCAGCGTCATAGGCACTCAAGAACGGGCCGATAAACGAGCCGAACTGACCTACCACCATCTTGCCTTCGACATTGGCAATCATGGGGAAACAATCGCCTTGCTCGCGAATACCTGGCGACATGGCGGTGCGGAACAAAACAGCGTCCATCTCTTCACGCGCATTGCGAAGCGCGTTTTCAATCAAATCAACCGTTACGCCGTCGACATCTACCGACTGAAGCGCTTGGTTGTTGGTCTGAATAATCGTTGCAGTCATTTTGTGTCCTCCCGATTACGCAGGCTGGATGAGCAAATTGCCCACCGCATCTACGGTTGCTGAATACCCTGGTAAAACGACCGTAGTCGAGTCCATCTCCGATACAATCGCGGGCCCGACGACAACATCCTCAGCACCCAGGCGTCCGCGGTCATAGATGCCCGCGTCGTGCCAATCACCCTCGTAGAAGAAACGGCTCTGGTGAATTAGCGCTCCACTAACGTCACCCGACCCTTTCGGAATCGAAATATCGGCTTTTAAGGTAACCGAAGCGCCCACAACAGCGCGGATCATCAGAATCTCGTGGCCATCGCCCAGCTTGAAGGTAAATAACTGCTCGTGCTCCGCGTCGAATTGATCCGTGAGCACCGCTACACCCTTTGCCCTGAGCTCCGCTTCGGTAAATTCGACGGTAATCTGGAAAGCCTGACCGGCGTAACGAAGGTCCGCCTGATAAGTGACCTCCAATCGATTCTCGTCGATTCCGTCTTCAATGAGCGATTCGCTGGCGCGTGCTTTGAGCGTCAGTAAATCGTCCGCCAGCTTCTCGGTGGTAAGATCCGATGCCATTGTGATGTAAGTCCGAGCAGCTTCATCCTGCACACGTGTCGTCGCATCACCGTAAGCACATAAAACCCCGGGGCCAGGGGGAACGATGACCGGCCAGGCTTCAGTGAGAATACCCAAAGCATTCGCATGTAAGGGTCCAGCACCGCCAAAACCGACCAGCGCAAAGTCGCGAGGATCGTACCCCTGCTCCACAGACACGAGCCTAAGGGCTCCAAACATCGATTCGTTAACAATCTTAATGATGCCCTCAGCCGCGACCATAAGATCAACGCCCATGGCATCAGCGACACTCTGAACGGCGGTAACCGACGCATTACGATTGATCTGCATATCGCCGCCGAGCTGCACATCTGATGGCAGGTAACCTAGCACCACGTTTGCGTCACAAACGGTTGGCGCCTCGCCGCCCTTCATGTAACACGCAGGACCCGGTACAGCACCGGCAGACTCAGGGCCGACGCGTAACGCTTTAGTGAGTTCTGGGACAAACGCGATTGAGCCCCCACCTGCACCCACGGTGCGAACATCGACTGACGGCGCACGTACTCGCACATCCCCCACAAAGGTCTCACGGCGCACACGAGCACGACCGTTTTGAATGAGCGCTACGTCGGTAGAAGTACCGCCCATGTCAAAGGTCAGAATATTGCTGAAACCGGCTTTGGTGCAGAAGAATAGTGCCCCTGTTACCCCGCCCGCGGGACCTGACATGAGCAAATTCACTGGAGATTCAGCCGCAGCGCGACTCGATGCGAGCCCACCATCAGAGCGCAAAATTGACAGCTGAGTATCTTCACCCAAGCGCTCGTTCAACGCGCCCTGAAGATTATTCACATATCTCGCAACCTCGGGGCGAACATAACTGTTCACCACGGTTGTCTCAGTGCGCTCGTACTCCTGCATTTCAGGTACGACTTCGCTGGAGATCGAGATAGGAATATTGGGGAAGAACTCCCGCGCAATGTCACGCGCGCGCTGCTCGTGTTCACCGTTGATGTAGGCATTAATAAAGCAAATTGTCAGCGCCTCTATGTCGTCAGACATGTCCGTCTTCAACGACTCACGAAGCGCTGCCTCATCGAGATCTGCTACAACGCTTCCATCAGCGGCGATTCGCTCTTTTGCCCCGATCGTAAGTTCAAGAGGCGCCAGCAGAGGCTTTTTAACAAACG
>CAJXZI010000361.1 GCA_913063005.1 uncultured Halieaceae bacterium
TCGGAAGATGCTCGATGGTCGCCATGGTCACTACCTCTCGCTTTTGTTTCTTATTTTTATTTCTGTCCAAGGCATCATAGTAAATCAAACAGCGAGCGCGTCCACCCGCGACGGGATCGCACGAGACGCCATCGCACGGCACCCCGCGACCCCGTATCTGCTCCTGTAAACCCTCAAACCCGTTAACCCGCAAACCACGCGTGTTGATTGCAGCCGGCTCTGGGCCCAAACTGACAACCAGCCTAATAACAAAGAGCGTCTTGCTGAGGGATCTACAACCGCAGCTAAACGCCAAAGGGGTGAAGCGTTATGACATCGCCAAATGCAGTGCACCACATCGCCATATCGACCGCCGATATGAAATCTCAAATCGCTTTTTTCACGGACGTCTTGGGTATGGCCCTGACGGGTCTATTTTGGATGCATGGTGTACCTAACGCATGGCACGCCTTCTTGGCCATGGGCGATGCGTCTTTTTCGTTTGTGTTTATTCCCGGCAACGAAGACAAAGAGATCGTCATGGGCCACACACACGCAGGAACCGGTGCAGGTTCGTCAGCGCCCGGCACCATGCAACACATCGCTTTTAACGTCGATACGATGGAAGACCTTCTCAACATGCGCGACCGCATCCGCTCCCGGGGGGTCCCCGTCTTCGGACCGCTGGATCACGGCCTTTGTCATTCGATTTACTTTGCTGGGCCAGAACAGCTCACCCTCGAGGTAGCCACGAACGACTGTGTCGAACACCCTCTCGATTCGGAAGGTACCTGGATCGATCAAGAAGTCGTCGACCTCGCAGGAATATCTGCAGAAGAGCTCGAGTCCTTTATCCGCCCCGCTGATTTTGACGGTCAAAATGGTGCGGTAACACAACCTGAATACGACGCCGCAAAGCCGCATTTAGGCTATCCAAAAGAGGCGTATCCGGTGATGTTGAAGATGCCAGACTCAGAGTTCAAGACTCGCCCTGAGGATCGTGAACCACCAGGATTCACCCAGCCTAAACACACTCAGACTAAATACCAGCCTAAATAAGAGTACCTAGAGGTCAGACCTAGACGGGAAAGTTGTACTCCCGTAACCAGTCCAAAACGCGCTCGGTTGCCTCAGCGGCGAGCTCAGGTTGGCCCATGTAGTAGTGATTTGCGCCTTTGATATCGAACCGCGCTTTTTGATCATGCGACACCGCGTCGAATAATGCCTTGGTGTGACTCGGCGTACAGGCATCGTCCGCGGTGTTTCCAACAACCAAAACAGGCACACTGACTCGCCCCAAACTTGTTGGGCCACAGGCGTTGGCGTCGTCGATACTCCATTGCGACAACCAACTGCGCAGTGTGCAAAATCGCGCCAAGCCAACAGGGCCGTTGTTAACCACCTTAGGGTCACCGAGATAACAGGTGCCGGGCGCACGGTCGTTAGGGTCTACTGCGGGGTCTAACCAGCGCGGGTCGGCCATGGTCCCGTGCGTCACGAACGCAAATTCTTCATTCATACGCCCTTGCCGCTGGAGCTCATCTAATTTGTCTTTAACCCAAGCCGTTATTTTGCGGTTCCTCGCAATCTGCGCCGCACGATAACGTTCCAGAAAATCCTCGCTAAAAGGAGGCGACAAAAGTGAGCCATACAGATCGAACTCTGGGTCACGAAGCTCGGGGTTGGTTTCGTCCAAGATAGATGCGTCGATCCACTCGGTGAGAGTGCCATGTCGAGAGACATGCGCGGCCATCATAATAACGGCGTCCGCAGGTAGAAGGCCCGCTTGCGTAAGATCAGGCCCACTGCCACAGGGGCTCGATGTCACCGTGGGTCTCTCTGCCTGCGCCTGGTAAAACGCAGACAGCGAGCCACCACCGCTCCAGCCTAGCAGCACAACATGTTTGTAACCGAGGACTTCGCGGGCATGACGCATGCACGAGCCTAGATCGACGGTCACCTTTTCCATATTGAGCGCGTAATCAGCACCTCGATATCGGCTATCGCAGGCCAGCACGTGAATCCCTGCACGCGCAAAAGTGCTCATGATCGGTAGCCAGCCGGTGCCGCCAATGGGATGCATGGTCACCAGGCAAGTGTCAGAGTGCGCCGACATCCTTATGAGTGTGCAAAAAACAGTGACAATGTCCTCTGCCCCGCCATAGGTTTCTTTGAAGCCCGACTTCTCAACCGAGACGATCGGGAATGGCGTTCTTATGAGTTTTTCTGCCATACGCCTCCCCTCTTTTGCATCACCATAGCATTCGGAGCTCAAAACAATAAAGCGCAAAAACTTTCGCCTAATGACACCGAAAAGTCATCGCTTTGGC
>CAJXZI010000362.1 GCA_913063005.1 uncultured Halieaceae bacterium
CCGCCATAGTCCCCCATTGATTTGCACGTGGAAGTGACGGCATGTGAGCCCGTCGGTGATCGCTTTTACGATCTCAAGTTGTGTTACCTCAGCTCCATCAAGGTTGATCGCCTGCTCGATGGTGACTGTGAGCACGATCTGTTCCTGAATGTACACAGACTGCTTGTCGATATCGATGCTAAATCGGACCGAATCACCGCCGCCCGCACTGACGGTTTGCGGATTCACTGTAATGGCGATGGGGGTGGTTCGTTTCCCGCCCGTGCTCAATGCGGGAATAGATAAGAGGCCATCACGCAGGGGGAGGAGGTCTAGCGTGAGTGTACGTGTAGTCGACCGCGACCCGTTGATGAACGAGGTATTCGTTGAGCTACTGCTGCTCAGAATCTCCCAGTCAAATTGCAGTGCCGCCAGGTCAAGTTGATCCAAACGCTCGCTGGCATCGCCCGTGATAGTGAGTCGCAGAGATTCGCCCATGCTGATCGTGCGTCGGTCGACATCGGAGCGAATCTCAGCGTTGACCACAGCACTCAGACACGTCAGGGCCACCACCGCAAACGCAGCTAAAAGCTTACCAGCGAACGTCTTCATCAGGTTCCTCTCCGTTTCTCAGGCGTTGAATGGTTTGATATCGGAATTTGCGTCGCAGCAGACCACCGGGGTCGTCCGGCACGCGTCGAAGCCATTGCTCGAGCGCTTGCTGCTCCTCGAGCGCTTCGTTAAAGCGGGCCATTTGTTCTTCGGTGGCTTGCTCAAGCTCAGACATATCCATGTCTTCGCTCATCTCACCCTCGGCTCCCGGTTGCGCGTCTTGATCGCTGGGTTGCTGATCCTGAGATTCGGATTCACCTTCTTGTGAATCACTCTCACTTTGCTGATCTTGAGCTGAAGAATCACTCTCTGACTCCTGTGAGTCGCCTTGCTCTTCAGATTGATCGCTGTCGCCGTCCTGCTCGTTGTTCTCTTGTTGCTGTTGCTCCTGCTCGAGAAGCGATTTAACCAGCTCCCGGTTGGCTATCGCGTCCTGTTGTTCAGGTTCCAGCTCCAATGACTTATCGTAGCTATCAATGGCTCCTTGTAAGTCGCCCGCAAGCGCCAGAGCGTTCGCTCGGTTGTACAGCGCGTCTGCAGATTCGGCTTTACCGAACTCGGCAGAGGCTGAGCGGTAATCTCCAGCTTCGTAATGGGCAGTTCCCCGCCAATTGGTGTCTTCAAACAAGGCCGCAGCGCGCTCGGCATCACCCGCCTCGAGTGCTTTGGCTGCTTTCTGATCGGGGGTAGACCAGAGGTTTTCGAGGATATTCGCTTCGCTGGTATCTGCGTGCGTCAAAAAGAGACCCGTGAGTAGGACGCTGAGGGCTCCACGACGAAACAGCGGCAACATAAAGAGTGCCGCTAAAGCCGCGAGCCAAAAGCCGAGATCGATCCATGTATCTGTTTTACGCTCGAGGGAATCCTCGGCTGTGATGCTCGACTCGTTTCTTGACAATAAAAACTGGATATCGGAGTCGTCGACAGAGGCGTCTGCCGTTTTCGCGGACAGTTCGGACGCTATACGATTTATGACTTCTTTATCAACACCTGGGATCACAATTTGGTCTTCGCTGTCTCTGAGAAAGCCCCCCTCGGGTAACGGGATTGGTGCGCCAGTCTCCGTGCCTACGGTGAGGATGCTCAACTCTGCGTTTACCCGGCCAAGTGCGTCGCGCGCGTCGTTCAAGGAAAACTTCGGTAAACCGTCGGTGATTAGGAGCACGCTCCCGTTTGTGAGGCCCGCTGTCTCCAATAAGCCTGCAGAGAGCACGAGCGCCTCGGTCGCATTAGACCCCTGCAGCGGCATGATATCGGGCGACAGCGCGCTCAACAGGTTTTCAATGGTGCGCGCGTCATCCGTAAGCGGTGTTACCACGTGTGCGTCACCGGCAAATACCACCATACCCGTGACACCCTCTGAACGCGTGTCCAAGACATCCATAATTTTTTGGCGCGCGCGCCGAACGCGGCTGGGCTGTGTGTCGGTTGCCCACATCGACTGACTCAGGTCTAGCACGATGACTAACGCGTCTGATTTTTCAAAAACGGGCAACTCCGCACGCTCAAGCGAAGGTCCGGCGGCGCCAATGACTAGAATGGGAAGCGCAAGCCACCAAAGTTGCCGCAACCGATTGCCACGAGCGCCCTCCTCAGCGATAAGGTGGGGCAGCAAGTCACTATCAATAGCTTTAGACCAGTCGCCGCCTTGTGACTGTCGGCGCCATGCAATCAGCAGTAACGGCAGTACGGCAGGTAACAGCCAGAGCA
>CAJXZI010000363.1 GCA_913063005.1 uncultured Halieaceae bacterium
GCATCAATACCCAATCCCGACGACTGTTCGTGGGTCCAGAGAAACCCCGACACGCAGTCGTTAAGTCCCGCAGGAAAAGGTGCAACCTCACCGCCTGACGAGGGGCTAAGACAGTTTCTAAAGTCGACCATCATCACCGCCAGACCTTGATGGGCAATCATCTTGCCCCAGGCCCGGTAATTCGCATCAAAGCAGGATGTAAACGCCATACCGCCGCCGTGGATGTAGAACACACAGGGCAATGTTTCGTCCGTATCGGGGCGGATAAACTGCATATCCACCGTGTTCCCATCGGGAGCGGACGTAATGCTTTTTGTCTCGATTCGAAGACCTGCGGATGGCACGATTGCTTCGTCATCCGCCCCCTCCATCATGGCCTTCATGCCCTCCGTCTTCATCAGCTCTTCAGGGCTATTAACCACCGCAAGTGCTTCATCTCGCGATGCCACATCGCCAAACTTGGAGATGACCATGTCGATGCCTTCAAGAATGGGCACTTGTCTTGGATCGAGTCGACGGTCGGATTTGAATCTATCGGTCATTCTTACAACTCCTAGGTAAGTGTCAGTGTTGTAGCGATCTCAACACAAAAAGCCGGCCCAGTTGGCCGGCTGATCGAACGTATCGTTTTTAGAATCGGTGCTTTAATTCAAGGCCGTAGCGGCGGGGTTCACCCCAGTAGGACGCAGCCATACCAAGGCCTTGATCGATACCGCCTATCTGAATATCACCGGCCTGATCCAGCATGGTTGTCACGTAGTCTTTGTCAAACAGGTTGTTAACCCACAACGAGACACTGGTCTTGTCGTTCGCCATGAACCAGGTCATGCGGCCGTCAACCAGCCAATAGCTCGGCTGTTGTGACGAGGGCGTGTTATTCAGCGTGTAATCAACCGCATCCTTGAATGTCGCGCCAATGGAAGTCATCAATTCACCCGAGTCACCGAGACTCATGTTGTGCATGAGTCCAAGGTCGAACGAGTAGCTAGGACCACTGCCAAACTCGGTATCGCTGAGGTCACGCTCCACCTCCTGACTCGACAGAGAACCATCACCAGAAACGATGGTGACGTTGTCGATGACGGTAAACTCATCGTAGTCACCACGGATATAACCCATGGTGGCGGTGAAGGTAAGCGAGTCAGTCAAACGCGCCATCGTTTCAATCTCAACACCGCTGAGCGTCGCTTGCTGAGCATTGATCAGATCCGCGGTTGGCTGGCCATCAACCAATCGACCAACTGTCAGCTGTTGATTCTTGTACTCGTTGTGGAAGACAGTCGCATTGAAGCGCATGCGTCCATCGAGCAGATCAGACTTCATACCAAACTCGTAGTCGTCTGCCGTCTCAGGAAGATAGGGACGCATTCTTGTGTCCTGATTGAAACCGCCACTTGAGTAACCCAAGCTATAACTTCCGTAGAACATCACGTCATCAGATGCCTGGTAACTGGCGATGATTCTGGGTGTTGTCTTGCTATAGGACACCGTCTGTCGACAGCGGTCACTGCCAGCCGCAACAACGCCCGGCGCGAGCTCAACGACGGGCATACCGGGACAGAAGTAGAATGGATCTGGCTGGCCGTTGAAGAGGGTCTGGATGCGCGTGAAATCACGATCATCCGTGGTGCGTCGAGCACCAACCGTCAAGTCCCACTGCTCGTTAAGTGAGAAGGTAACCTCCGCGAAGAACGCCTGATTCTCGTTAATCACGTCATAGGCCTGGCTCCGGCTGCCGTAAAGCTGAGCACCCAGCGCCGCAGCACCTAAGGTGCCACCCGCTCCATCAGGCGCATAGAAGAAGGGCCAAACCGCGGGATCTGGTGCGATGACGTCTCTAAATAGTGGCACGTCCAGCGACTCATCGGTCTCCTCCTCGAACCAGTAGGCACCTACTACCCACTCAATCGAATCGGAGACACCTGACAGGCGAATTTCCTGCGATATTGCCTCGGTATCACCGTAGTTGTTCAAAATCTCCAACATGTTAGAGCCCGGACCATTACCCATGACCCAACCCCAGGTGCCATTGAAGTGCTCGATATCGCGCTTGGAGGTGATCGAATCCAGTGTCATGGACCCAAAATCATAGCTGAGGTTTAAAACAAGGTTGTCTACATCGGCACGGATGTTTTCATTGTTCGTTGTATCGATCGAAACATCGCGGGTTGTTCCAATGCAATTCTCTCTGACACTGTTAAAGGTGCCGAAGATAGTCGCCAGACTGAGAACACCACCTCGCCCCAGCGCTACAAAGGGATCATCCGTCGCATG
>CAJXZI010000364.1 GCA_913063005.1 uncultured Halieaceae bacterium
CAGCCTTGATCACAGGTAACGTTCTGACGCGCTTGCCCGTCGCATCAAAAATGGCGTTAGCCAAGGCAGGCGCCACACCGGGGGTACCAGGCTCACCTGCCCCACCCATGGCAGCGCCGCTATTGATGATGTGTGTCTCAATAACAGGTGCGTCGTGCATGCGAATCGCGTCGTAGTCGGCGAAGCTGCTTTGTGCGACAGCGCCCTTCTCTATGGTGATCTCGCCGTACATCGCTGCACTTAGGCCGTAAATAACACCTGATTCGACTTGGGCCTTCATACCATCGGGCGATACGGCATAACCGGCGTCAATCACGGCAACCACGCGGTCAACCCAGGTCTTGCCGCCCGATACAGTCACCTCTACAACCTGACCGACTATCGAACCGAAGGATTCCTGTAGCGAAATACCGCGGCCGCGCCCCTCTTCCATTGGGCGTCCCCAACCAGCTTCCTTGGCCACCCGATTGAGCACAGCGAGCATACGTGGCTTATCTTTGAGCATTTCAGCGCGGAACTCGTAGGGGTCACGTCCGGCCGCATGCGCCGCCTCATCGACAAACGATTCGGTAAAGAACCCGTGCTGCGAGTGATCAACGCTTCTCCAAGCACCGAAAGGTACGTGTGTTGGACTGGCCACGTGACCAATGTCTTGCGACGCCACTGCGTAAGGAATGAGCGGAGCCTCAACCGGCTCATGCTTATCGACATAAGTGTTTTGCCAAGCAACCAACTTACCGTCAGCATCGAGACCCGCCTTGAATCGGCTCTGAACAGCGGGCCGATAAAAGTCCTGCTTAATGTCTTCACCACGTGAATAAACCATCTGAACGGGTCTGCCCACTTGGCGTGCAATCATGGCCGCCTGCAGTGCGTAATCCGCATTGCTCTTTCGGCCAAAGCCGCCACCCATGAAGTGGTTATGTAAGGTGACTTGTTCTAGATCTAGCCCAAGGTTTTCGGCCAAGTGCTGTCGGAAACCCAATGGGTTCTGGCAGCCAATCCAGATTTCAGCATGATCTGCTGTCACCTCAGCTGTTGCATTTGGTGGCTCCATGCACGTGTGTGCCAGATAAGGCACGCGATAATCCGCGGTAAGGACAGTAGCAGCCGAACCAAACGCTGCATTTGCGTCTCCCACAGCCACATCATTCGCACGATCGACACCTGCGGTAATGTCGCGATCGAACTGCTCAAAGATCGAGGCACTGGAGACTTGCTCTTTACCGCCTGTATTCCACTCGAGATTAAGCGCTGCAAGCGCCTTTTCCGCCTTCCAATAGCTGTCGGCCACCACCGCAATCGTTTCGCCAGCTGAGTAGGTGCCCACCAGTCCGGCCGCACTCGCAGGCCCAATCTTCACAACATCAATGACACCTTGCATGGCTCGCGCTGCACTGTCATCAACCCGCTTTAAGGAACCACCCGCAACAGGGGTTCGCTTAACTGCGGCATAGACCATACCGGGACGCTTGACGTCCATCGCGAACATCGCAGTACCGTCTACTTTTGATGGAATATCGTGACGCGGCTTACTCTGCCCGATGATAGAAAACTCACTGGTCTTCTTGAGTTTTGGCGTTGAAGACGGCGTCATTTCCGCAGCTGCAGCAGCAAACTCTGAGTACCGTGCTGATCGGCCATTGGCGTCGTGATGCAGCATGCTCTTCGCGGTTCGAATCTCACCCGCGGGAACGCTCCAAGCTTTCGCGGCTGTTTTAACCAACATCTCGCGTACCGATGCGCCTGCGGCACGGAGGAAGTACTGGCCCGTGGCGCGAATACTCATGCTGCCACCTGTAACCTGCATGCCCATAGCATCTGCCAGATTAAGCATGAGGCCATCGACAGTTGGCACAACGGCATCGGGAAAATCCACACCCGCGAAAAGATAGCCACGACCTACGGCCATGTTTGCGTATTCGGCATCAGCCGGTGCTTCCTCGAACTGCATTAAATCCCAGTCAGCATCGAGCTCTTCTGCCAACATTTGTGTGAGTGCGGTCTGCGCTCCCTGTCCCATCTCTGAATGGGGCAGTATTGCAGTCGCGCGATTCTGATCGTCTATCTTTAGATAGATATGAAGAAGGTTTTCACCCTCACCTGCAACCAGATGGCCGGCTGTTTCGGTAGGGTTACCTGGACGGACAGCAATACCAATGACCAAGCCCGTGCCACCGAGAACACCCGCAGATAACACACCACGTCTAGTCCACTTACCCATTCTGACTACCCTCCATCGCATTGTAGAAG
>CAJXZI010000365.1 GCA_913063005.1 uncultured Halieaceae bacterium
AGCCCTCCTGAAATTCAGTGTAGTGCAATCGGTGTGTAATGATGCGCTCTACCGGTAGACCGCTCTGAATCATCATGACCATCTTGTACCACGTCTCATACATCTCCCGGCCGTAAATGCCCTTGATGTTGAGCCCTTTAAAAACGACATCGGTCCAGTTAATACCGGTGTCATCAGGCATGATACCGAGCATGGCGATGTTTCCACCATTGATCATCTTGTCGAGGACGTCCCGGAAAGCAACGGGCGAGCCCGACATTTCCAGGCAAACGTCAAAGCCCTCGAGAATACCGAGGCTCTCCATAAATTCTTTTGTGATCTGCTGTTTAGCGACGTTTATCGGCTTCACCTTGGGGACAATACGCTTCGCAAGATCGAGTCTGTATTCGTTGACGTCGGTAAGAATGACGTTTCGTGCACCGCAATGACCGGCAACCATCGCCGCCATGATACCGATCGGCCCGGCGCCCGTAATGATGACGTCTTCACCCACCATGTTGAACGAGAGTGCTGTATGCGTGGCGTTACCGTAGGGATCAAAGATTGCTAGAAGCTCGGACGGTATATAAACGCTAGGCCTGAATACATTTGTCGCAGGGATAGCGAGATATTCGGCGAACGCACCATCGCGATTAACGCCAACACCCTGCGTGTTAGGGCACAGGTGTAGGCGGCCGGCTAGACAGTTTCGGCAGCGGCCACAAACGATATGACCCTCTCCAGAAACAATGTCACCAACATTCAGACCGCTCACGTTGGCGCCAATCTCGACAATCTCGCCCGCGTACTCGTGGCCACTCACCATAGGTACGTTAATTGTTTTTTGCGCCCAGTCATCCCAGTTGTAGATGTGAACGTCGGTGCCGCAAATGGCTGTCTTATGTATTTTGATGAGAACTTCGTTTCCCGCAATCTCGGGAATAGGCACGTCCTCAAGCCATAAGCCTTCTTCGGCGTATTTTTTGATAAGAGCTTTCATAATGTTTTGCAGGCGTCGCTTAGAGTTACAGAGGGTTGTATGCTCAAAATCGCGTCTTGGATGACAAATGTTTTTTCACAAATTTGTCTCAGTCCTAGCCATGCTGTTTTATAGGAAACTGAGCCGGCAAAGTACCGCCAGGCAACGTCTTGGGAACACGATTGAAATGATAAATGATCAGGCACGAATTGATTTGGCCGCTGCCTTTCGATGGGCGGCTCGATTAGACCTTCACGAGGGCGTCGCGAACCATTTTTCACTGGCTACCAACGATAGCGGTACAAGGTTTCTGATAAACCCCAATCAGGGTCATTTTGCTCGCATCAAAGCCAGCGAACTAATAGAAATTGATGCGAATGACCCTGAGACCTTGGCTAGCCCTAATGCACCCGATATTACGGCGTGGGGTCTGCACGGTGGTATTCACCGGCACTGTTCCCACGCGCGGTGCGGAATGCACGTGCATTCACATCGGACGGTGCTGGCGTGTCTAAAAGACAGTCGTTTACTACCGATCGATCAAAACGCTGCGATGTTTTACAACCGCTACGTCATTGACGACGCCTATGGTGGGCTCGCGTTTGAGGATGAGGGAAACCGTTGCGCGCAATTGCTTAGCGATCCCAAGAAGCGTGTGATGATTATGGGAAATCACGGTCTGCTGGTCATTGGTCATTCGGTGGCAGATACCTTCAACCGACTCTATTACTTTGAGCGCGCTGCGGGGACGTATATTCAAGCACTGCAAACCGGAAAAGAGCTCAGAGTGTTGAGCGACGACGTAGCGGAGAGAACGGCGCAGCAACTTGAAGCTTATCCTGAGCAGGACGAGCGCCATTTTGCCGAGTTGAAGGCGATTCTCGATGAGGAGCAATCCGACTACACGCACTGAACGCTACCGCTTTGCTTTTAGTGTTGCCCTTGGCCTCGAGCTAGCTAACCAAGCCACCGGCACTTTATGAGGGTGGCCGGTGAGGGTATGAATGGCACCGGAGAGCAACAATCAACCTTGGCTGGTAACTATGATTAGATGACCTGCAAAAAAATGCGCACCAGCCTCTAGATTTGTAACTAACTACGTTGGTTACACACCTCGGTGTTTTAGACGCCAAATACACGTCTAAAATTATCCTGAAAGAACTTCGTATGGGTCACTTCGTTGTGGTGCGCGAGGAACGCATCAAACGAGCCAAGTGGATCGTTGCCACCCTCGATATGGGGGTAATCACTCGCAAACATATAAAGATCGGGGTTAGAGTGCTCGATCAACGTGC
>CAJXZI010000366.1 GCA_913063005.1 uncultured Halieaceae bacterium
CGTTTCAATATTTAACGATTGACTTGCAAATAAGCTATCGAACTCAGCCGCAATCGCGTCGCGCTTGAAGGGCTTCGTAACAAAGCCAGCCATACCGCTGGCGAACGCCTTTTGTTTCTCTTCTTCTTGAGCGTAGCCGCTGAGCGCAACGAGCAGGGTATCAGCACATTGAGGTAATCTCGTCAGACGATCAGCCACCTCATAACCTGTCATATCGGGTAGGTTGATATCTAAAAGTATCAAATCAAACGGCACGTAACTTTGTTTAACAAGTTCAACCGCTTCCCCCCCGGCCACCGCTGTAGTCACTTCGAATCCAAGACTCCGGAGTAACTGCGCATTGAGCGTGAGATTGGTAATGGAATCGTCGAGCAATAGTAGCCGTTTATTAACAAAACTGGCCGTCGAGGCAGTCACAATACTTTCAACAGGGAGCTCGGGCCCAGTACAGGGTACCAATGGTAAGGATACAGTGAACAACGCCCCCCCCGCCTGAGACTTCCCAACAGAGATCGCGCCCCCTAGGATTTCTACGTGGGCCTTACTCATGCTCAGCCCCAACCCTGTTCCAACACGTCCCTCAGTGGCCTTACTCACGCCGGTCTCAAAAGGCTTAAATACTTGCTCGCGAAGACTTTTTGGAATGCCGGGACCGGAATCAGAAACTTGAAAAATAAGATCGTGAAACGCCTCTTGTGAGGCCGGAGCGAGTTTGATTTCTAGGTGAACTGAGCCCTTATCCGTAAATTTGATAGCGTTACTCAAAAGGTTAATAAGCACTTCTTTAAGGAGTAAATCAGCGCACCAATACTGAGTGCGAACGGCATCATCAACAGTCACTGAGAAAGCGATGCCCTTCTCCTTTGAGGTTGCCATGAAGAGCTTATGGAGCGACTTTACAAGATGCCTCAGGTCTGTCGCTACTTTTAGTTGCTCAGCACCGCTCTCTTTGCGTACTGCATCACCTAGAGCAAAGTTAATCACCTCGGTTGCGCGATCCATACTGGCTTCCGCCATAGATAACAGATCAAGCGCTTGCGGTTCAGTTACGGTGTCCGAGAGCAAGGTCAACGCACTGCTAACACCCATCAGAGGCGTCCGCACCTCATGACTTACGCGATTGAAGAATTGTTGGCGAGCTTCGCCTTGCGCCTCAACCTCCATCTTTGCGTTCTCTACGTCGCTATTTAATTTCTTAAGGTCTTCGAGCATCTTTTGTTGCGAGGTAAGCAGCAACAATTGATCCATTTGCGAATCGTGGACAGGGAAATCATCGAACTGTGGCTCGGACTCAGGGTACTTATCACGCATCCATGCTAGCCAAGGCACGCCGACGAAAAGCACGCCACCTTCCGCGATTTCAGATGAAATGAGCTGACCTCTCACCGCCAGCTTTAAATCATCATTAAAAGCAAGGAATAAGCGGCCAGGGATGGCAAGCGCTTTTTCGGGGTCGCCTCGAAACCGTGCCGGGCGTTTGAACTGAAAATCGTCAAAGAAGCGAAAGCTTGGTAGCTGAGCCTTGTCTATATGCCCTTTTACAAAAGGTGATACGCGCTGAGTCTCACCGTCTGGCCCAATTGCAATGAGGACTGTGAAGAACTCAGAAAGTAGACTCCACTGAGACATAACGCCGGTTCAGCCCTTCATCAATAGATGAAACTTGGTATGCGTGCCGGATTCGGGTGATAAATTCTCGACCGCCTCAATTGACATGGGTTCATTAAAGCGCTCGCTTAAAGCAACCAACAAGCCCGAGACAAAACTATTCAAACCTTCTCTGTGGCTTATGTATTGGACTTCCATTCTGTCATTTTCTAGCTCGCTAACCCGAAACTCGGGGGGCTCATAGTCAAGAAACGTGGTACTGATCAGGTCATGTAATTCGTTTAGGTTTTCTAAAAACTCAAGCATTGTGCTGCCGGTAGAGCGAACTAAGGCGTCGTAGTCTCTAACCAAAGTGTGGTTTACCCAATGCTGACCGAAGGCATTAAGAGCCGTATCCACATCAATTCCTAATGCATCAGAGGCAGCGACGGCTAGGCGAAAGGTAATCTCGTCGTCATAACTCCGCATCGCAAGAAAGCTATCGCTCGGCACCCCGGCTTTTGCAAGCACCTGATCCCAAACGGCATCGCCGTGACCCTCGGTCACCATATCTCTAAGGGATTTATTGATAACACCGTACATTTACTCACCTCCTGCGAAATACGTGATGACTTTTGGTTGGATTAAGCGTCCTTCCAAG
>CAJXZI010000367.1 GCA_913063005.1 uncultured Halieaceae bacterium
GGCCTCAAGTTAAGTCGGTTTAGAGATTCTCCTCCGCGAACGCCGCAAGTCTCGATCTCACGATGCCATTGATGTGCATGATCCCTGCATGCGGGTAAGGCTTAACGCGCTCAACCAAATACGTGAGGCCCGATGTCAACGGTGATATGTACTTATTATCGATCTGAGCCAAATTCCCCAAAACCACAATCTTCGAGTCTGAACCCACGCGGCTGATAATCGACTTCAGCTGAAACTGCGTTAGTCCCTGGGATTCATCGATGATGATGTAGGCACCATTGAAAGATCGGCCCCTCATGAAGTTCAGCGATTTGAACTGGATATTGGCGCGCTCCTTTACATACTCGATGCTGCCATTTGAGCACTCGTCTGCTCCGTGAAGAATTTCGGCGTTATCGTCAAAGGCGCCCATCCAGGGTGCCATTTTTTCTTCTTCGGTCCCCGGTAAAAAGCCAATCTCCTCAGCCATGGGAGGTGTTGAACGCGCCACGATGAGCTTCTTGTATTTTTTCTGCTCCAAAATGGCGTGGAGGCCATAGGCCAAAGCCAACAGCGTCTTACCGGACCCGGCTGGCCCCGTGAGTACGGTCATGTCCAAATCATCGTTGTCGAGCAGGCGCATCGCCATGGCTTGCTCTAAATTCCTCGGCGCTAAGCCCCAGAAGCGCTGATTCATCAAATTATCTCGGCTGTCGACCGCGAGGTAGACGAAATCCTGGTCAACGTGATCGACAAAGGCGATAAAGCCGTTGTCGTCATACAGGAACTGGTTCGGGTAGGCCTCGGGTAACTCTGAGCGCGGAATTCTGTGAAGCGTCATATCGTCTTCGCGCACCGTATCCACACGATCAATACCTTCCCAGAACTCACCCTCGCTCTGCTTGTAGCCGGTCGCGAGAAGGTCAATATCATCAAGCACACGGTCGTGACGGTAATCCTCGACATGCAGCAAGCCAGAGCCCTTCGCCTTAATCCGCATGTTGATGTCTTTGGTGACCAGACACACAAACTCGCCCGGGTGCTCAATCTGGTACTTCAGCGCCACGTTGATGATGCGATTATCGTTCGCTTGATCTTGCGTGCTATCGAGAAATGGTACGTGCTCGTTAGCACTCAGCAACTGGTCCGGAAATATCGCTAAGCGACCCAAGGCACCCGTCAAGGTCGAGCCAGGAATTTCAACACCCTCTTGAATCGCCTGTGGTGATGAGGACCCCACCACTTTGTCGATCATCTGAATAGCAATACGGGCCTCTCGGCTGACCGACTTATCGCGTCGATCCTTGATGTGATCCAGCTCTTCGAGAACGGTCATTGGAATCACGACGCGATGCTCTGCAAATGCTGCGATTGCCGTTGGATCATGAAGTAGCACATTGGTATCCAAGACATACGTCTTTACCTCCGCGGGGGATAGTTGTGTAACTTCGTTAGGCAAGCTTGCAGATTGCGTCATAGGATCTCCGACCATGGTTTAAATACTAAAATGACGGCCGCCTCGCTCTTGTGCAGTGGCGAGTACTTGGCGCTAATTAAAGGGGATAAAGGATAGGCGGTTGCGGGTGCACAACACAGTGGCGTGGTACGAGGTGTCAAGGCGGAGCCGACAAACGTCATTACCAATAAACCGTCCTACTCTTTCTATTTCGGGCACTTTCAGTAAAACCATCGAAACCGCGCATGTCAATCGCCGTTTGATGAATTTTTTTGGTCGCCACAAAAGCGTGAAAAATAAGGGGCTGTCAGCTAGGATTTACGCTTCGATGACGATGGTCATCTCGGCGGTATCAACCTTTTTAAGAGATTCCTCAGTGTATGTTAGATAAAAACGCCCTAAGCCAACTTCAGGGCCTTAAAGACAAGATAGAAGCGGAAAAAGAATACGCAGAGGGAACCGTTAAAGCGACACGAAGCCGATTCGGCTTTGTGGTACTCGACGACAACCGAGAAATATTTTTACCTCCTGACGAAATGCAGCGCGTACTGCCCGGGGACCGTGTCTCCATCGTTATCAAACCTGCGGCCGCGAAAGACAAGTCAGGCAAAGATCAGAGCACAGCTGAACTCGAAAAACTGCTGTCGACCTCAGTGAATAATTTCGTCGGGGAAGTGGTTCAAAAAGGTAAAGCTTTCTTTGTTGCTCCCGATGTCCCTGAGCTCATGCATTTCACGCGGTGGCTTTTTATACCGCCTAACGCGCGCTCTGGCGCGAAGGCTGGCGACCTCGTTCAGTGCCAACTTCAACG
>CAJXZI010000368.1 GCA_913063005.1 uncultured Halieaceae bacterium
CGCCTCCCCGCGGGCCATTGCGTCATGGCACCGTCGAGCCATGGCACACCGAGTACCTCACACAATGCTCGCAAAATACCTTCGGGATTTTCTAGCACATCCGCGCTGTCCAAAACGGGTGGCCGCTCGCCCATAATCGCTGATACCTCATCGTAAAGCTCGCGCTGGCGAACAATGCCAATATCGTCCTCAGTCACTGAAGGCATCTTCTGGCGATAGGACGCAATAACGCGGGCAGGTGAGCGAATAAGGAAGACATGCTTCGCTTCGCTGACCCAGCTGAGATCGATACCGCGAGGCATGTGATGCGTCATATGCTTTTCGTATTGAAGCGCATGGTTTTGCTCAGCACGCAACTGCGCCTCAACGCCCCCGCGAGTCTGCGGCTGACTGCTAATAACGGCGTCTCGCATCGGGTGTTGCGCACCCGACTCGAGCAGATAACAACCATAAAACGGCTCATCGACCACGCAGCAGTCAGGGCGAGACTCCCAAGCGCGCATCATTGCGGTTGATATATTTCTGGGGCCAGACCATCCCGCAATCCGAATAGTCATCTTAACGACTGCGATTTCCTGTTAACTGGCTCTCTGTCGCCACGAGTTCTTTGTAGAGCCCCTGAAGTCGATCGACCATCGGCCCACGCTTTGTATGAGTGAGGGTTCGTCCATCCACCTCAAAGACCGGCGTTAAGCCCGCGAATGTGCCTGTCACAAAGGCTTCGTCGGCACCATACACTTGCATAAGAGAGAAATTCTTCTCGTAGACTGGAATTCCATTGGCTTTACAGACGTTGATGACGTTTCGACGCGTGATACCGTCCAAGCAATAATCACCCGACGATGTCCAAACTTCTCCGTCCCTGACGATGAAAAAGTGCGTCGAGTTACAGGTCGCAACATGTCCGTGAGGGTCAAGCATCAGTGCCTCGTCGTAACCGGCCTTAGCCGCCTGGATGCACCCAAAAATACAATTTAACTTTGAGTGGCTGTTGATACGCGGATCTTGGACGTCGGCGTAACCCCGACGTGTATAGACAGTGTAAAGCCGAACACCCCGATCGTTGAGGCTGGGGTCTGGTTCTTTGTATTCAGGAATGATGACAATGGTTGGCCCCCCAATGGTCACCGCAGGGTCTTGATACGGTGTGGATTTAATGCCACGCGTCACCATAAGCCTAATGTGAACATGGTCAGTCATGTTATTTGCGGCAAGGGTGTCAAACAATCGCGCAGCAAGCGCGTCTTGCGTGATTTCCATATCAAGGTCCAACGCTTTCGCACCTTCCCAGAGTCGCTTTAAATGCTTGTCGAGAAACGGAATGGCGCCCTCGTGCACGCGAAGGCCTTCCCATATTCCGTCACCGAGAATGAAACCACTGTCAAAAACGGAGACCGTCGCTTGTTCTCGCGGTACCAGATCACCGTTGATATTGATCAAGATCGATTGGTTACGAACATCTGGGGCGTATGTGTGGGTACTGTTGGCCATGCCGTTACTCCTGAAGCGATGTTGAAAGTCTGCTGATAGCGCTCGTCGATAGCAACAAAATATCGATTTCGGCAGAACAAAAATGGACGAAGGAGCGAACGCTTAGCGGCTCGTTTGGTGCGCTAACTGAACAAAGGCAATTAGGTCGGAAAGGCTTGATTCACGCCAATCTCGAGCTATAAGCCATGGTTCATCCCGCCGAAAGTCCCAGTCATCGAATTTGGCTCACGGCCGCGCAACGGGCTGTGAGATAACGACCGTGGAATTCTCCCACTATATTAATTTTAAAACCGAGATCATTAATAGGAATTTGCTATGAATTCGATGACACGGATCCTCTCCCGCGGACTGGCAGTGAGCCTCCTGGCGATACTCGCTGCCTGCTCAGAAAGCGGTGACGGTGTTCTTTACAAAGATGACCTGCCAACGGTCGCTGCACCTGAGGCGCCGGCGCCAGCGCCAGGTCCCGGCAACATTGTGGAAGTGGCCTCTGAAGCAGGTAGCTTCAGCACACTTATCACCGCCGTTGAAGCTGCAGGTTTGGTTGATGCACTCTCAGATGGCAGCGCCTCACTCACTGTGTTTGCGCCCACTGATGAAGCATTCGCAGCACTCCCAGAAGGGACACTGGATGCCTTACTGGCAGATCCCGATGCGCTTGCAAGTGTCCTGACGTACCACGTCTTGGGCAGCGCTGTAGATGTCAGCAGTGCTCTGGATCTCGCGCCCACGACAGTGGAAACGCTTAATGG
>CAJXZI010000369.1 GCA_913063005.1 uncultured Halieaceae bacterium
ATGACAAACTTAAAAACCCCCTTTTTTAAACAAATAATTGCTTCTCTTCTAGCCGTTACTATATATGGATGTGGCTCAACAGAGCCTTTGCTTTCAACGCCAATTGAGAACATTGATCAATCACCGTCCAAAATATCTGACCTTACAAAAGAAGAAAAAGCATCGTGGAGCCACCTAGATTTAGTGAAAGACACAATTCCAGGAGCCAGTTTAGATCTTGCATATAAAGAGCTTGTGAAAGACGATAGCGAAACAATAATTGTTGCTGTGTCGCTTGCTGAGTCACCCATTCGAGCTGGTTTACTTTACGCCGGTACTGATGATGGCCAGATCCATATTTCTCAGGATGACGGTGGTAGCTGGCGCACGATGGATGTTGGCTCATTACCGGGCGTTCCTGATACGGCTTTTGTCAACGACATCCGTGCCGACTTGCACGATGAGGACACAGTTTACCTTGCCTTGGACAACCACAAGTACGGCGACTTCAAGCCTTACCTGCTCGTAAGCAAGAACCGCGGTCGCAGCTGGAAAATGATCACCGACGGAATTCCTGATAAGCACCTTGTTTGGAGACTGGTACAAGATCATGAGCGTGCCTCACTTATGTTCGCTGCAACCGAGTTTGGTGTTTATTTGACCCTCAATGCTGGAGATTCCTGGCACAAGCTTTCAGGTGGGATGCCCACGATCTCTGTTCGCGATATCCAAATTCAGCGACGTGAAAACGATCTCGTTGCCGCAAGTTTCGGGCGAGGCTTTTTCGTGCTCGATGACTACACAGCGCTTCGGTCTATGGATGCAGATACCTTCGAGCAGGAAGCTGTGTTATTTGAGCCGCGAGATGCTCATTGGTACTTCCAGAAACGCCCATTAGGCTATCGGCCCAAAGGTTCGCAGGGTGATTCGCTTTACGTTGCGGAAAATCCGCCCTTTGGTTCCGTATTCACCTATTACCTCGCTGACAGCTTTAAAACTCAGAAGCAGGTACGCCAAGCTGCTGAGAAGAAAGCGAAGAAAGCAGGGAAATCTGTAACGTTCCCGGGCTGGGATGCGGTTACGGCAGAGGAGCGCGAGACAAAACCCAAGGTTGAGTTAGTGGTTTCTGATGAGTCCGGTACTGTCTTACGCCGTGTAACGGCAAGTAACAGCAAGGGACTGAATCGTGTCGCATGGGACCTGCGGCGCTCATATCTTGGTCCTGTTCAAACGGGGAAGAACTGGCGAGGTGATCCGCCCAGCGGTTTTATGGTGATACCCGGAAGCTATCAGGCAGAGTTGGTGGTTGTTGAGGACGGCCAACAGCGAACACTTGCGGGCCCCGTAAGCTTCAAGGTTAGTCAATTACGTGAAGGATCTCTACCGGGGGCGTCGCTTGCGGAAATGGAAGCCTTTAATACTGAATTGAGTGAACTCTACGGTCAGTCTCAGGCAGCGCGTTACGCAATCAAAGCGGCCCGAAAGGAGCTCACCGACCTTGAGACTATGATGTCACGTATGCAAACACCGGCCCCCGGTGCCGGCGTTAAGATCGCTTCCATCAAGACGGCGCTGTTCGATATTGAGGAGACCATCTTTGGTAACAGCATGCAGGAGGGGATAGGTGGTTACGGTCCTACGAGTGTAACGACGTGGCTTGGGCACGCTATGCGAGGGGTATCCAACTCCAGTTATGGCCCAACGCCGAGCCATCGCCAAAGTGTTAGGTATGCTCGAGAGGCCTTTGGACCCGCGAAAGATCGCTTGAACACATTGATTGAAAGCGAGATCCCTGACTTAAAAGCAGATCTGCAAGAGGCGGGTGCGCCCTGGACCGTCGGGGAGCCTATCGGGTTATAAGTCTCGTTAAAGGTTGCCGTGGTTTAACCGAGCCGGGGTTTAGGGGCGCCAGTCAATGTTTACATTGATTGCGCGTCCCACATCAAACGGCGAATGCTTCGTTGCGCTTGTTCGATAGGTTCGCGCCAAGCCGTTGGTGAGGGACGTTTTTACATGCCAGTGCGAGTTAATTGCCCATTGAGCTGATACGCCGAGTATTGTGGCGCTACCTAAGGCTATCTCGCCAGGGCCAGACCTGCTGCGCGAAAATCGGTGTCGGAGGTCCATGCCTAACGCGTATTCCGAGCGTCGCCAGGTCGCCGCGTAACGAACGCTCGGAGGGGGTATGTCCGCGATCGTCTCGCCAGAGTCTGACTCACCTTGCTGCCCTTGCCAGGACACTGTGTGTTCGACGTTGTT
>CAJXZI010000370.1 GCA_913063005.1 uncultured Halieaceae bacterium
CACACCGACGCTTTTACGCTTTCGGGTGATGACCCAGAAGGCGCTTTCCCCGCCATTCTGGGCCACGAGGGTGCTGGCGTTGTTGTTGAGGTGGGTGAGGGTGTTAAGTCGGTTAAGCCGGGTGACCATGTCATACCGCTCTACACGCCTGAGTGTCGCGAGTGTAATTTCTGCCTCCATCCAAAGACTAATCTGTGCCAGGCCATCCGAGAGACTCAAGGGCAGGGGCTCATGCCCGATCATTCAAGTCGATTTACTTTGGATGGTGAGCCCATTCTCCATTACATGGGATGTTCGACCTTCTCCAACTACACAGTACTTCCCGAAATCGCGGTTGCAAAAGTCCGAGAAGACGCGCCTTTCGATAAGATTTGCTACATAGGATGTGGTGTGACGACCGGCATTGGCGCGGTCGCTTTCACTATGAAGGTTGAAGCGGGTTCGACCGTTGCTGTCTTTGGTCTAGGCGGGATTGGACTCAATGTGATTCAAGGTGCTCGTATGGTCGGCGCCACGCGGATTATTGGTGTCGACCTGAACCCTGCAAAGGCTGAGCTGGCTCGACAATTCGGTATGACAGATTTTGTTAACCCGAGCGAAGTTGAGAATGTTGTCGATCACTTGATTCAAATGACCGGTGGTGGCGTTGATTACAGTTTTGAATGTATCGGTAATGTGAACGTCATGCGTCAGGCGCTCGAGTGCTGCCACAAAGGTTGGGGGCAGAGCTGCATTATTGGTGTCGCCGGCGCGGGGCAGGAAATCTCTACGCGTCCATTCCAATTAGTTACCGGACGTTCATGGCGCGGGTCTGCGTTCGGTGGTGCTCGCGGCCGCACAGACGTGCCAAAAATTGTTGATTGGTACATGGAAGGTAAGATCAATATCGACGAGATGATCACTCATACCATGCCGCTCAATCAGATTAACGATGCCTTTGATCTGATGCACGAGGGTAAAAGTATTCGTTCTGTGGTGACTTTCTGATGACGCTCGAGCTGTTATCTTCGGTTCAATGTTTTGGTGGAGAGCAACGGCGCTATCAAGCGCCCTCGACCGCGCTTGTGGGTGACACCATCTTTTCGGTCTTTTTGCCTGAGTTCGCTGCGTCGAACCCGGTCCCTGTCGTCATCTACTTGTCAGGGCTTACGTGTACCGATGAAAATGCTGTGACAAAAGCAGGTGCGCAACGTGTCGCCAGTGAGCTCGGTATCGCTATGGTCTACCCCGATACAAGTCCGAGGGGTGATGGTGTGCCCGATGACCCTGAGGGTGCTTATGACTTGGGTCTTGGCGCTGGTTTTTACCTTAACGCAACACAGGCACCATGGTCAGATCATTACCGAATGGAGGAGTTTGTCGTTGATGAGCTGCCTGAGTTGCTCTCGGAGATTGGTGGTTTAGACCTCAGTCGAGTGAGTATCAGCGGCCATTCTATGGGCGGACACGGCGCGATGAGTCTAGCCTTGAAGCACCCCGGTCGTTATAGATCGGTGAGTGCTTTCTCTCCAATATGTGCACCGTCAAGCTGCCCTTGGGGCCACAAAGCGTTCTCTGCCTACTTGGGGGAAAACCAGCAACTGTGGAAGGCGCACGATAGCTGTGAACTTATTCGTGCAGGTGCACAACACCTACCACTCTTGGTTGACCAGGGAGGTGCAGATCAGTTTCTCGCTGAGCAATTGAAACCAGAGCTACTTCAAGTCGCCTGCGAAGAGACTGGATTCCCACTCACCTACAGAGAGCACAACGGTTACGACCATAGTTATTTCTTTATCTCGACTTTTATGGAGGACCACCTCCGATTTCACGCTAAACACATGATGTAAGCTGGTTGAGTGTGATCTGAGTAGCTGTTGGTTCCAAGTTGACCCACTTGCCTTACCGTCGGAGCCATGATCAAAACTGGCACGAGAGCCTAAGTGCTTTAAGGGACTTCAGAGTTTCCAGCTACATGTCAGGACGGGTCGATCCCGGAAGTGGCAGCTAAATAGCGAGAAAAAGATCAAGACCACTGAGCACCAGCACCAAGCGCAGGATCAGTTTTGACCGCTTATCGAGCGCATCGAATTGCTTTTTGAGTTCGGCAAGCTCTTCTTTCGCTGTGTCACTAGCCTCGGTAATCTTTTCTCTACTCGCGGCGATGGCGCCTGCCGCGGCAACGCCCGCCGTTGACACACCCATCGCACGCAGAAGTCGACGTCTACTGAGC
>CAJXZI010000371.1 GCA_913063005.1 uncultured Halieaceae bacterium
CTGTCATTGGCAACACAGGGTCGGTTGTTGATCTTGGAGCCATTGCACTGGGCGCGCTCATTTTTTCCTTTGTGTATTGGAGTTTTGGTTTTCTTCGCATGGGTACGACAGGGTTTATTGCGCAAGCGAAAGGGGCGGGTGACCAGGAGGAGGTTCGAGCTGTCTTCGGTCGAGCAGGCCTCATCGCACTTGCCGTTGGGGTTGTGTTGCTGCTCCTCCAATTGCCCATTGGCGCAATTAGCTTTTCTCTCTTATCGGGTGACGAAGCAGTAGAGTCAGTGGCAAAAACCTATTTCTTAACACGCATATGGGGCGCACCAGCCACGCTGCTGATCTTCGTGATCATGGGAGTGTGGATAGGTCTGGGTGAGTCACGAGAGCTATTAAAGCTGCAGCTCTTTCTCAACGGATCCAATATGATCCTCGACATTATCGCAGCCGGCATCTTGGGTCTCGGGGCGCAAGGTATCGCGATGGGGACCGTTATGGCAGAGATTAGTACTTGTACCCTTGGTTTTTATCGGTTGCGATCTCACTTAGCTAATGTGCGTCAGGTGAAAGCAGAGTCCAATGAGTTTTGGCCCTGGCATCGTATTCGCGAGATGTCTCAGATGTGGGCACTGATAAGTGCCAATATCGACATCATGATTCGCACACTGTTACTCGTATTTGCCTTTGCTTACTTCACTAATGAGGCGGCAAAATACGGCGTCGTAGCTCTAGCGGCCACGCACATTGTTCTTCAAATCATGGCGTTCACCGCTTTTTTCTTAGATGGTTTTGCCTACGTCGCTGAAGCTGAAACGGGGCATAGTTATGGTGCAAAAGACAAGCAAATGTTTGCTGTCGCCTTAAAAAAGACCACGGTACTCGCTGGCATAACAGCCACATTACTCGCTGCTATGGTAGCGTTTTGGGGTGGCGCGCTTGTTGAGTTGATGACGTACTTGAGTGATGTTGTGGTCCTCGCAAATGTGCTACTACCCATTTGTGCAGTCTATGTGTTTGCATCGTTCCCCGCCTTTCAGCTCGATGGTGTTTTTATCGGCACCTCGCGAACGAGAGAAATGCGGAATGCCTCTGTACTGTCGGTCTTGGTCTTTCTACTGGCTGTCTGGGTGCTCGGCGATGAGCTCGGGTTGGAGGGGCTTTGGTGGGCAATGGTTGTCTTTGTTGTGGCCCGAGCGCTTAGTTTGTGGTGCTATTTTGCCAAGGTGACTGGGCACTTTAGGTCGATGGAAGGAAGGGAAACAGGTTAGTTTCATGGAAGTTAAAGTACTTGCGAGTAATCGAAAAGCAGACACTTACTTATTTGTGGCAGCGGACAAGGACGTGGGTGAGTTGCCCGAGGCGCTACTTACATTGCTCGGTGAGTTGCGAGATGTGCTGGAAATAGATTTGACTGAAGAGCGACAATTAGTGAGGTGTTCAGGCGCGGAAGTGCTGGCGTCGATAGAAGACGTCGGTTACTACCTACAAATGCCACCAGCGGAGTTCACAAAATCATGATGACATCGACCAGCTACCTGCTCGCTATATTGATTTACATTACCGCCGCCGTGGTAGGTGCAAGGCTCATTAAACAACTGCTGTTCTCGGGCTTTTCACACCGTCTTGGTTGCACTCTCACCGGTCTAATTGCCGGGTTGCTTCTGGTGCCGAGTTTTGCGTCAAGTGAGGCGAGCACGCTAGCACCCGCACTCGTTACGGCGCTATTTAATCTTTTGTTCGCTGGGGGATTAGAAGCAGCAATGCCCGCGCTTGTCATGTTGTCTCTCGGTGCAATCGTAGGTTGCGCAGCCGGCTTGGTTTGGGGACGCTTGTCTACCTCTCGTCTTGAAGAGCACTGATCCCAAACCGACTCGCGTTGGGTAAAACATCTCGAAAACCACCACATCATCCGTTAGTCTCACGTCTCGACTGTAGGGAGCTGTAACATGAAATTCACTGGAACCGAAAACTACGTAGCAACTGACGATCTCCGCATGGCGGTGGATGCGGCTGTTGCCTTGCAACGACCACTGCTGATTAAGGGAGAGCCCGGTACGGGTAAAACCATGCTCGCAGAGGAGGTTGCTTCGGGTCTGGGTATGAAGCTCATCCAATGGCACATCAAGTCCACTACGAAGGCGCAACAAGGTCTTTACGAATACGATGCGGTGTCTCGATTGAGAGATTCTCAGCTGGGTGGTGACGGTGTTCATGA
>CAJXZI010000372.1 GCA_913063005.1 uncultured Halieaceae bacterium
TAAAGCATTTAATTTAGATCAATAATTGGGAAGTTGAAGATTTTCATTTAAAATACCCCTTTAGAACAAGGAGTCTTCTGACCCTGCGGCGTAAGCGAGAAAAACCGTATTGTTGGCAGCGAAGTTGGGGTGAAGCACAACATCGAAAAGCCCACCCTGCCGTTTGGCGAAGACTTCAGGTACGCCTGTGACTGCCGTCATCTCCCCTGAGGGTGCCACGCGCTTGATGCTTCCGGGACGCTCGGTTACCAGGAACCCTCCGTCAGGGAGTTCCGCGACCGACCAAGGCGTGTCTAGACCCTCGGCAATGGTCTCCATCTGCAGTGCCGCAAGTGAGAGCGAGCTTGCACCGAAAAGCGCAGAGACGAGCAAGGCTTTAAAAGAAAGGCGTGAAAACATGAGGCGTCTTCCTAAACTGGATTGTCGGCCGACTATAGCGCAAGATTCCCGCGTCTGTGGAGTGAAGAATTGGATGTTGATATGAGGTGGGTGATAAGTCTGCTCGTGGCAGTGTTGGTTGGTTACAGCCTGAGTATTGTGATCAACGCATCGGTGAGCGCAGCGACCTTGGTTGGTTTTGGTATCGAGGTCAGCCTATCGGACCGACTGGACATGATTGCCAAGGAGTGGGTGGGTCTGGGGACCATTTATCTACCCCTGTACCTCATATTACATGCCATCTGCTTTTGGTTGCTGGGCCTTGTACTCCGCAATCGGGCGGTGACGACAGTTATCGCGCGGGCAACGTACGCGGGAGTTGGTGCACTGTCGCTAATGACATTCTATCTAAGCTTTGATGCGGTGATGGGATCCGGTGGTGTGGTTGTCGCCTCGACCCGAACAACGGCGGGACTTTTTGCACATGCTGCAACAGGAGCGGTATCGGGCTTGTTATTTCAGTTGTTAACTCATGGGCCCGCCAGTAAGTCGGATTAACCTGCTTTAGAGCTACTAGGACAGAATGCTGTCCTAGCTTATGCGCAACTTAACAACAGCTTTCCAGCGTGAGCACCAGAGGACATGTAGGTCTGTGCTTCGAGGGCATCCTTTAGTTCGAATGTCTTGTCCATGAGCGGGCGCATTTGACCGCTCTCGACGAGTGGCATGAGCTGCTCATCAACGTCGCGGAAACATCGCGCTTTCTCCTCGTGGGTCAGGCGTCGTAAGGTGCTGCCGGTCAAGGTTGCGCGCTTCATAAGCAGTTGTGTCAGGTCGATTGTGGCCTGGCCGCCCCGCATCAGCCCGATGCAGGCAATTCGTCCATCAACGGCAAGACACTCGAGATTAAATTGCTCGAAATCACCGCCGACCATATCAAGTACGACATCCACACCCCCCAACACACCGTGCTGCGCGCACTGCTCTGTCAGTGGGGCCTCATTGTAATTCAGACTCAAATCGGCGCCGATATCGGCGAGCACCTGACACTTATCGGCAGAGCCTGCGGTTGCAATGACGCGACAGTTCATCGACTTACCCAGCTGTACTGCAATATTGCCGATACCGCTGGTGCCGCCGTGCACGAGCAAGGTCTCGCCGGATTTCAGTCCGGCACGAACAACGACGTTGTACCAGACCGTGAGAAATGCCTCGGGAAGGCAGGCTGCAACTTTCATGTCAATCGTCGCGGGTACGCGCAAGGTGCACTCTGCTTTGGCCTTGGCCTGTGTCGCATAGCCGCCGCCGTGAACCAGTGCGCAGACCCGCTCACCCCTGGCGAATCCGCTGTTCTCGCCTGCCATGCGGATCGTTCCCGACACCTCGAGCCCCATGACAGGGCTTGCATCTTCAGGCGGTGGATAAAACCCCATGCGCTGCAGCACGTCCGCTCTGTTGATACCAGCATAAGCCACATCGATGACAACTTCGTCGGCAGCACAGCTTAGGTCTTCGGCCTCTCTCAGCTCGAGGGTTTCAGGGTCTTCTATGTGAATATAGTGGTGTGACATAGTGGCGCTTAATCGATCCTCGAGTTACTGTTAAAAACAAAATACAACAATTTGGCGAGCATAGCGGCTAATCGCGTGTTACAGCAAAGTCAGGGGCAAATCATGGCTAAACCAATGTTTCTTCGTAAGCTCAAAAACCGAATCTTTTTTGCAATGGCAAAGGTCATTGCAGGGAAGCCGAAAGGCAACTACATGGCGTTTGTCGGTAAAGCGAGTTGCGCTCGCCTATGTGATCGCATTGTCGAAGATCGG
>CAJXZI010000373.1 GCA_913063005.1 uncultured Halieaceae bacterium
ACGTTCTCTGGTGAAGGGCTCATCGCTCAAGAAATCAAGAGTCGAAGAGGACGCATCGAGATAGAAGCGCGAGTGAGTGCGCTTAATGAATCTGCGCAGACGGTCACGTTGAATCTTGGAGTCGGTGTTCTCAACATTGCCATCAACGCGCAAACGTTAATGGATGATGACCGAGACAATCGTGACAAGCGTTTTAACTTTGAAGACCTCATGGTGGGTGACTTCCTCGAAATCGAGGCAATCGACGTTGATGGCGCCCTGTTTGCGACACGGGTCGACCGCGAGGACGAAGATGAGGACGAAGAAGAGATATCGCTGCAGGCGCCGGTTGACGACTATGTCGCTGAGCAGAGTATTACCCTCTTAGGCCTCCAGTTCGCGGTGGACTCTAATACTGAATACGAGTCAATTGGTGGTGGTGACGTTCCTGCAAGCGCGTTCTTTGCTGAAATCTCCACAGGGTTCCTGGTGAAGCTGGAGGATGAGGATCCGCTGGATGGCGTTGCTGACGAATTAGAGTTCGAAGATCCAAGTCGACTGGATGGTGGCTATGAATTCGACGATGACGATGACGATGATTCGGGCTCGGATGATGACGACTCGAGTTCAGATGACGATGAATCGAGTTCAGACGATGATGCCTGTGAAGTAGCCTCTGACGACTCAGATACTGCCGATGGATCAGACTCTTCTGACGGCTCTGACGGCTCTGACGGCTCAGGTGGAGCGACTGATGGGTCCGACGATACTTCGGCCGATGACGATGACGATGACGAGCAGTGTCCAGGTTCACAGGGCTAGAGATGCGTCTTGAAGGCCTGGATGATGTCAAAGTACAACTGTAAGACGCTGCTAATTGATCAACGCTCTGTGGCCATAATTTTCTGAAGCAAAAAAAAGCCCTCACTTAAACCGAGTGAGGGCTTTTCTCGTGAGGGGCGATCTTCCATGCCCTCAGTTACGGTTAAACCGCATTCACTTTGGTGGCATGCGGATGCCGCCGTCCAAGCGAATCACCTCCGCGTTCATGTAAGGGTTGGTGATGCAATCGATCACAGAGAACGCCAGTTCTTCAGAGGACCCCAAGCGTTTGGGGAACAAGACTGACTTGCCCAGGTGTGCCTTGAACGCCTCTGATTCTGGGCCTTCACCATAAATAGGCGTATCGATAAGTCCGGGCGCAACGGTATTCACGCGAACGCCTACGGCAGCAAGGTCTCGCGCAATAGGTAGCGCCATTCCAACAACACCCGCTTTCGATGCAGAGTAGGCACACTGACCAATTTGCCCGTCAAAAGCGGCGGCTGAGGCGAGATTAACAATCGCACCGCGACCGCCGTCATCGTCGAGTGGCTCCTGCTTAGCCATTTGCGCAGCAGCGCGGCTCAGCATGTTGAACGTGCCGATAAGGTTCACTTTGATAACAAAGCTGAACTTATCGAGCGGGAAGGGCTCGCCGTCGCGGCTTACCGTTCGTCCCGCGGCGCCGAGGCCCGCTGAGTTCACGCATGCACGCAGTGGTCCCATCGCAGCCGCAGCAGCAACCGCAGCGTCGGCGTCTTCAATGCTTGAGACATCGCACTTTACGAACTGTCCACCGATTTCATTGGCAACTTGCGTGCCACGCTCTTCGTTGAGATCAGCAATGACGACTTTAGAACCGAGCTCAGCCAACTGGCGTGCGCAGGCTTCTCCAATTCCTGAAGCGCCACCTGTGACGATGGAAGAACTTCCTTCTAGATTTACTCGCGGCATACCGCTTCTCCTTGTTTGGGTGTGTTGTGTTAATCAGTTTGTTGAGTTGTGAGTTCTTTAGCTTATACAAAGATGTTCGGGGCGCCGAGAATAAACCGCTATCGAGGCCCTTTGCAGGTTTTGTGATTGGAGAGATTTACGGAAGTGCTTTGAAATTGCAATGATTGTTCTAGACGAGACAGGGCAGCTCCACCAACCGGACTATTTCTTGTGCGCTTATGCTCCCACTGTCTGGTCACCTTGCGCCGTCAAACAAGGGTGCTAGGCGCCCAGAGCACGCGCCCATAGAAAATGTCCAGAGAAAGTCTCCAGAAGAGAAACCCCCCGGAAAAGGGGCGCTTTTACACGGCTCATTACACGCCCCTTAAACGGCTCCTTACACGCCCCTTAAACGGCACCTCAAAGCACGGTACTGCTGACACCGCGGGGCTACTTAA
>CAJXZI010000374.1 GCA_913063005.1 uncultured Halieaceae bacterium
TGAATCAGATAATGCTGGGGGGGCCGCCGCCAATGCAGAAGATTTTCTACAAACTCGCTGGGACGGTGAGTGCTTTGTTTTCGATAGTCGTGTATCGGTCGATCATCACCTTCAGAAGGGGAGCTACGATCAGTGCTATGCCTGTCGGTTCCCCATCGATGATGCACACAAAGCATCCGAGTTGTATGTGCCGGGTGTGTCATGTCCACGATGTCATGACGCACACAGTGAGCAGCAGAAACAAAGGTTCAAAGAGCGTCAAAAGCAGATTTCTTTGGCTAAAGCACGGGGAGAAGCCCACATTGGTGCGGATGCTGCCGCGCGCTTGGCTGACTGATTCAATCTTTGAGCGCGAACAGCAGAGAACTCAGGCTGGGGGGCAGGGCGGAGATGGGATAGGCATAGGTTACTGTGGATGAATCACCCGCAGAGATTATCCCAACGGCCTCGTAACCATCATTGATCTTTCTCGCCATAAGACCGCCTGAATCGCCCTTTGAAAAGCCGCAGTCGAGGGTCAGGAGGTTCCCCACTTCGATAGCTTTACATCTCAAGGATTTGGGTGTCGAGCGCGAAGTCTGGGCGTGCCCACCCCAGCCAAATCCGTGCAATATCTCTCCGGCTTTGACAGGCTCAGACGCCAAAGGTGTAAGCGCAAGCGAATCATCAAAGGCACCGGTTGGAGCCGTCATGAACAGCCAATCCCGTTTCATATTGCCGCCAGATTCCCCAAGGGTCGGTTGCACGGTTCTGCCCGCATGCTTGACGACGGGTAATCGGTGATGTCGTTGAAAGCCATCTACACAGTGCCAAGCCGAGAGAAAGAAGACGTACTCTGATGTCTTTTGGACCGCATAGGCACTGCAGTTTTCGATAAAATTACGTCGCTCTCCCTGTTCAATCCGTCTTACGGGCACCTCAAATTTAACGACGCTCGAAGGTGGGATAAGTTCCCTCGCGACTTTCGACGCGTTGATTGCCTTTGCGCTAAGGTGTTTGATACTCGCTGCATCTGGTTGAGCCGGCTCTGCTTCGCTGTGGCCTTCGACGCGCGGGCTACTAAGCAACCCGATCACTAAAAAGCCCAGTACTAGCGAGCCCGTTAATAGTGCGCTGAAAATACTAGACAGTGGTCTTCGCACGACAGCAGACCATGAATCATTGGTAGCGCGGTTCTTATTGAATTTAATGTTTAATGAATCTTGCACCCAAAGCGTCTCGATGTTTAATTAGCGCGGCTTCTATGACGTTGAGTGCAGGTGGTTTAATCAGGTGACTCAAGCCGAAACAATAAAAGGCATCTTACTTGCTCTCACCGCCAACTTCATCTGGGGGGTCGCGGCGCTATACTGGATTCAGACAAAACCTATCGGTCCTGTTGATGTGATGGCCCACCGAGCGTTGTGGACCTTGCCGGTCACCTTCCTGATTGTCGCGTACTTTGGTCGTTTAAATGAGACGCTGGCATTAATGCGCTCGCTCATGTTTTGTTTTTGGATAGCGTTGGCAGCGCTGATGCTGACTATCAACTGGGGCGTATACGTTTTCGCGGTGACCAATGAGCGCGCGACTGAAGCGAGTCTTGGTTATTTTATGCTGCCCTTGCTCACGATTGCATTGGGTGTGTTCATGTTTGGTGAGCGGCCGAAGCCAGTTCACGTAGTCGCAATTCTCTTGGCGGTTATCGCTGTTCTGGTGCAACTTTTTGCTTACGGCAGCTTGCCGTGGGTGTCATTAACCCTAGCGCTCAGCTTTGCCCTCTATGGCGCCATTAGAAAACAGATTAGCGCGGACTCCATGCAGGGGTTGTTCCTCGAGTCGCTCTGCATGGCACCCTTCGCTGCCCTTTGGATCTTGACGCATGAAGGCTCAGGTATGGGTGTATATGGCCTAAAAGTGGATTTGTTCTTGCTTTGCGCCGGCGCCTTTACTGCAGCACCATTGCTCACGTACGTTGCGGCAACGCGTGTGCTGCCACTTTCCACGATTGGCTTACTCACATACGTAGGCCCTTCGATACAGCTGATAGTGGCTATTTTTGTACTCAGGGAGCCGGTAACGAACGTTACTATTGCGACATTTGGGTTGGTGTGGCTGGGTGTGTTAGCTGTGTCGATCGAGGCGGGCTACAGCGCTCGCAAATCACAAAAGCTCCGGGTTTAAGCGGCTCAAAAGCTCTGAGGTCGACAGG
>CAJXZI010000375.1 GCA_913063005.1 uncultured Halieaceae bacterium
GTGAGCTCGACCCAGACCTCGTAGCGCATGCGATTGTCTCTCGACTAGAAAGGTTACGTACTGGCTTCCAATCCTCCGCCAAATCCATACCTGTATCACAAAGACTAAGCGCAAATGCGCCTACTAGAACACCGCATTTCTGCTCTGGGTGCCCCCACAACAGATCAACTAAAGTGCCCAAAGGCAGTGTCGCTATGGGAGGTATCGGCTGTCACTACATGGCAACCTGGATGCCCGATAGAGACACCCGGACCTTCACCCAGATGGGGGGCGAAGGGGCTGCCTGGATTGGTCAAGCCGCATTCAGCACACGAAAACACGTGTTTCAAAACTTGGGCGACGGTACCTATTTTCATTCTGGCAGCCTCGCAATACGCGCGACAGTCGCCAGCAAGGTCAACATTACCTATAAAATCCTCTTCAATGAGGCGGTAGCGATGACAGGCGGACAAGCTATTGACGGGAGTCTCTCGCTAAATGACTTGTTGCATCAAATTCGCGCTGAGGGTGTACAACACATCGCCGTCGTTTCCGAGGATGCAAGGTCCAGCAATCTGCCTTCCTTTGTTGAAGTATGGCATCGAGCCGATTACGACGAGCTACAGCGTCGCTTTGCTCAAATAGAAGGCACCTCAGTAATCGTCTATCAACAGTTGTGCGCGACGGAAAAGCGACGTCGGCAAAAGCGGCAACTGCTTCCGCCAGCCAGAAGCAAAGTCTATATTCATCCAGAGCTCTGCGAGGGCTGTGGCGACTGCGGGCGGCAGTCAAGCTGTCTTTCTATTCAGCCACTCGAGACCGAATTAGGGACCAAGCGCGTCATTGATCAGCACAGTTGCAACACAGATCTCAGCTGTATCGAAGGCTTCTGCCCGAGCTTTGTTACCCTGCCGGCGGCATCAATCGCCCCTCCATCTGCAGCACCTGAGATTTCCACTCTCATTTTTGACCCACTCCCCCATCCCTCGGTTGTTGCCCTTGATAAACCTTGGTGTGGACTGGTAGCCGGCATCGGTGGAACTGGGGTCCTGACAGTTAACTCGCTATTAGCAATGGCGGCACACATTGAAGGCAAAGGCTTTGCCACGATGAATCAAACGGGACTTGCTCAAAAGTATGGATCGGTGGTTAGCCATATCAAGATCGCCTCTAGTCAGAGGGATATCCATGCAGTTCGAGTCAAGGCAAATCAAGCGGACCTCCTGTTGGCCTGTGACGCCCTGGTTGCTGCAAATCCCGAGACTTTGAATAAACTAAGTGAGTCTTGTCACGCAGTGGTTAATACCCAGGTCACGGAAACGCGAGACTTCCTCTACACGCCTGACGAAAGCGCCTACAGGGAGAGACCGGATCAACAGATCCGCGACACTGTGGGGGAACATCAGATAGACGCTTTAGACGCCTCTACCTTTGCAGACGTTCTTACCGGAGATTCGATTGGCGCAAACTTATTCTTGGTTGGTCTGGCCAGCCAAAGAGGTTTATTACCCATCTCACCTGACGCGATTCAACGAGCCATTGAGGTCAATGGCGTTGCAGTTACTCTTAATAAAGCGGCGTTTATCTGGGGGCGACGTTTCGCCGAGCAGCCGAAAAAGGTTCTGAGCCTCCTGCCAACCATAGAAAATAAACACCTGACCTCACTAGATGACATCGTTGCTGACCGAAAGGCACGACTGGTCCGTTACCAGTCTGAGCACTATGCATCCGTTTATCTGGAACGCATTTTGGCTGCTAAAGAGCGTCTTCATAAACTGCCCGGTGCAGAGGAGATACTGTGTGAGATTGCGCGACAACTCTATCGTTTGATGGCCCTCAAAGATGAGTACGAGGTTGCTCGATTACTCACAGCCAAGAGTGATGGGCAAGGCCTGCCCAATCTAACTCAAGCGGGGGTTAATTTTTATTTTGCACCGCCGCTACTTTCACGGCTACTGGCACGCAATGGACGACCCTTCAAGATCCGGGTCGGAGCTTGGGCTCGCTATCCATTAAAAATACTCGCCGCCTTGAAGTTCCTGAGAGGTACGGCATTAGACCCCTTCGCTTACACACAAGAGAGGCAGGCGGAACACAGAGACTTGCGAACCTACCTTTCTGATATCGACCTGATCACTGAAACGACGACCGGTGCAACACAGGACTCAGCAAAGCGCCTTGCCAATGCGCCATCACATCTCAAAGGCTACG
>CAJXZI010000376.1 GCA_913063005.1 uncultured Halieaceae bacterium
AGTCAGGGCGGTCATAATCGCACCAATTTCCGAAACGCCCTTCGTAGTGAATGTAAGATTACGAGTCACGCGATAGCCCACAAAAACTTGTTTACGACCCTCCGAGTCCCAGCGGTACTCTGGAGTCAGCGATAAGGCACTCGAGTCAATAGAGTCCTGAGCTAGATTGAAATCAGAGATCACCTTTTCAAGTTTAGCCATAGTGCTATTGACACGTTTTTGAGCGTCAATCGCACTGCGATTTATCTCAGTCACAGATGCGCTGAAGTTGACTTGGTCTGGCGTTACGTCCACGAAGCCAGAGCCCTTTGCCTCTAGGCGGGTCTCGCCAGCCACTGTGCTGGCAAACCCGATAAGAAATGTGGTTACCAGTGCCAACGCAGTAAAACGTTTACAAGTCGCCATAATTATCAGATGCCTAGTCTCGTGGTAATTACTTAATGAGAACCTACAGAACGCTCAAAAGTTCCCAGGCTAGGCGTTTTGTGCAGTGAGTTTTTGGTAATCTGCCAGTCATTCAATAGGAGAGCTCAAAATGCTAATTCGAACAACCCTTGTTGCCGCGTTTCTCTATAGCTTGGCAACGATCGCAGCAGCTAAACCCGTTTCTGATGAAACGATATCGATTGCGAAACAACTCCGTGATGAAGCGATGGTTGGTTCACGCGCATGGAATATCGTCGAGAGTTTGACGACCGAAGTGGGACCAAGGCTTGCGGGCAGTGAGGCAGAGGCGAGATCGAGAGCATGGGCGGTCGAGAAGTTAGCAGCCTACGGCTTTGAGAATGTCAGGGTGGAAACCTTTGCCATGGATGGCTGGGAGCGAGGCACCGAGGTTGCGGAGATTGTCTCACCGTTCCCGCAAAAATTGGCCATCACGTCTTTGGGAAATAGTGTAGCTACTGTCGAGACGGGTATTGAAGCTGAGGTGGTTCTATTCGAGACACTCTCAGAATTGCAGGCTGCCGAAATGGGATCGCTGTCGGGAAAAATCGCCTACGTGGGTCACGGTATGCAGCGTACGCAAGACGGTTCCTCCTATGGTCATTTTGTTCGCCTCCGATCCGCAGGTGCAGTAGAGGCGGCGCGTCGTGGTGCTGTTGCAACACTAATTCGATCCATTGGTACCGATAGTCATCGCATGCCACATACGGGGAATATGAGTTACGCCCAGGACGTTACGCCAATTCCCATTGCCGCACTTTCCAACCCCGATGCAGACCAGCTGGAGAGAATTGCGGCTCGCGGACAAACCATTCGGGTAAAAATGACATTGACTCCCAACTACACAGGGGTCGTTGAGAGTGGAAATGTGATTGCCGAAATCCCTGGTACTGATCTTGCCGATGAAATCGTCGTGATAGGCGGTCATTTGGACAGTTGGGATTTGGGGACAGGTGCGGTGGATGACGGGGCCGGCGTTGCCATTACTATGGAAGTGCTTCGCCAAATAAAAAGTCGTGACCTCAAACCTCGGCGGACAATCAGGCTCGTTCTATGGGGCGCCGAGGAAGTAGGGCTTCTAGGTGGATATGCATACGCTGAAGCACACAAAGATGAGTTGAGAAAACATGTGATCGGTACTGAAAGTGACTTTGGTGCGGGGCGAATATGGAAAATCACACGAGATATCAATGAGGCGGCGGTCCCAGTTGCTGACAAAATAGCGGAACTCGTTGAGCCTTTGGGTATTGCTCCCGGCAGCAGCAGTGTTCGATCGAGTGGGCCGGATCTCAGTCCCATGAATAGAATGGGCTTCCCCGGGTTTAGGTTCGTACAGGACGGGAGTGACTTGTCGCCCAGCATGACAACCTGGCTAGGGAGCAATTCATCGGCCACGACAATGGTGGGACCTTCTAAAGCAGGAGCATCTTTCCGAAGAGCTGAGCTCAGGTAGCTTGATAGGCGTTCGACGACGTCTCGAATATCAGCAAGGCGCTCGCGCAAGTAGTCGTCAGCTGTCTGGGCTAGTAAGCCACGGTAATACTCCATGAGCTTGGCAAGGGAGGCTGAGGAAGAGATTCGTTCTTCTTCAATCCAGTTGCGAACCTTGCCGATCAGCGTTGCATCCTGCAGAATTGATTCATGAACCGCAAAGATAGCAGCGGCATCTTTGCCCACTTGCTTTTGCGTTTTCTGTTGCAGAGCGCGAACATC
>CAJXZI010000377.1 GCA_913063005.1 uncultured Halieaceae bacterium
ACACCACGTCTAGTCCACTTACCCATTCTGACTACCCTCCATCGCATTGTAGAAGGATGCACCGGCGACTTGCTTGATCGCCGACCGAATTCGCCCGTACATGCCGCAGCGACAGACATTACCGCGCATGGCATTGTCAATATCGCTATCCGATGGGTTTGGGTTCTCCGCTAACAAGGCAGCTGCTGACATTAACTGCCCAGACTGGCAGTAGCCGCACTGTGGTGCTTGCTGATCAATCCAAGCTTGCTGGAGTGCGTGAAGCGATCCATCCGCGTTCTTCAGGCCTTCAATCGTTGTGACACTCGCTCCCTCGAGAGAGGCAACCGGCGTGATGCAGGAGCGTTGCGCGCGACCATTCACGTGAATGGTGCAGGCGCCACATTGCGCCATACCGCAACCAAATTTCGTTCCAGTTAAGTCGAGTTGCTCTCGAATAACCCAGAGCGCGGGTGTTTCCGGATCAGCATCAACTGTCCGTACTTCCCCGTTGAGTGTGAATGTTGTCATGAGTTATTCCTCGGTATCATAGCGATCAGATAAGCGTGGCCTTGCCAGTAGTATGAGCGAATTTTTTCCGTACTGCTGAAAAATACAACCATCAAGATCAACGATAAACAGAGCCAACACATCGCTATTGACTCACGGTCATTTAATTTAATGACTAGCGGTCATTTGTCAACATCGTTATTATTATTCAATGTCATCAACAATCAGTCAGATCAAGCGAGCGCGAACGCCGGAGCAGAAAAGCGACCGACGGGACACTATCCTCTTCACAGCAAAAACGCTCTTCATGGAAGCCGGCTACGAGGGTTTTTCAATGGGGCTCTTATCCAAGCGCGCGGGTGTCGCAAAAGGTACGTTGTACCTTTACTTCGGCACCAAAGAAGAGGTTCTCTTATCGCTTTACAGCCGGGAGTTCGAGCGCTTTTGTAGTGAACTCACTACCGGAATAGCACCAACAATGACTGATGCTGAGTTTGTAACGCGCATTTATGAAACCAGTATTTCGGACCCCATACGCTCGTAGTACAAAATACTTGTCGGATTCTTGCGCTTGCTGAGCTTTGATTTATCCGGGTTTCTCAGGAGCGGCATGTGGCAGAGCTCTGGCATCTCCCAGCCAAAGTACTGATACAGAAGCTGATGCTTGGGCGCCGAGTTCAGCCACTCCTCACCACGGATAACATGCGTGATGCCCATGAGGTGGTCGTCCACTACATTGGCAAGATGGTAGGTGGGCATACCGTCGGACTTTAAAAGAATCTGGGCGTCCACCATGCCCCAGTCCAGCTCGATATCACCTCGCAACCGATCCTTTACAACGCACGCTCCCGCCTTGTCGGGAACCCGCATCCGGATGACAAAGGGTGCATCCGCACTCTTTCGAGTGGCTTGCTCTTCAGCGGATAATTCGAGGTCGGCAGACTTTAGGGCAGTCGACTTTCCCGCCTCGCGCCGCGCATCGCGCCGCGCATCGAGCTCTTCTGGCGTGCGGTAGCAAACGAAGGCATCACCCTGCTCGACTAGCTGCCAAGCGTACTGTCCGTAAATATAGCGACGCTCACTCTGCCGATAAGGACCATACTCGCCACCGATATCCGGGCCTTCATCCCAATCGAGTCCCAGCCAGCGCAATGAGTCCAGAATCATCTGCTCCGCGGCAGCCGTGCTGCGTGCTTGATCGGTGTCTTCGATGCGCAAAATGAATTGACCGCCATGCGCGCGAGCAAAACACCGATTGAACAACGCCATGTAGGCGGTACCAACGTGAGGATCGCCAGTGGGTGAAGGTGCGACGCGGGTTCGTACGGTCATTGGATACTCTTGTGTGCCAACTCATTTGAGGCCCGCAGTTTACCAGAAGACCGGATGGGACAGAGTCAGAAACTTAGCTTTTAAACGTCACTATTCGGTACTTTGCATACAACGCGCGTTGAAAATTGGATAGGATGCGTCAAAGCCAAGAGCAAGAAGAATCATGCGCCTTTTTCAATCGATCATACCTGCCAGTGTCCTGATGGCACTGCTAACTGCCTGTGGCAGTGGCGAGAGCAATGTGGAGTCGGGAAACCGCGACGGCTTCCTTCATTACGGTAACGGAGCCGAGCCTCAGGGTCTCGACCCTCATGTTGTC
>CAJXZI010000378.1 GCA_913063005.1 uncultured Halieaceae bacterium
GCTTCGCTGGTTTGATCGTCGTCTGACTTGTCTAGAGGGGTGCTTTGTCTCTCTACAGAATTCCGCTCAATTCGCGTGGTCGTGCCGCTACCTCGAGACGCTCGTTTGATGCTGCGGGTCAGAGTTTATCCGGGGCGTCGATTGGCTTATTAACTTGGATTGCGATCAACCATATCTTTTTTAAGCCGTGGCCATGTCAGCAAGAAAAAGAGCGAGCAAAGCGCGTAAAGGCTCGCAGTGATCAAGATGGCTGACTGGAGGCTCTGAGCGTACACGGCACCGCAGGCTTCTTGCAGATTGGTATCTAGCAGCCCTATTACCTTTGGGTGGCACTGATTACGGGCAAGGTCGTCGACGCTGACGCCGAGTTCAGTAATGCCATTCACAAAGAAAACGTCCGAAATGGCACCGATAAACAAGGGGCCAAAGCCGTAGCCTAGAAGGTTAACAATGAACAAGAGTATGGCCGTGGCCGTGGCTCGTACCCGCATAGTTACGACACCTTGGCCAATCGTGTATTGCGCGGCCAAGTAGCCGTACTTAGAGAAGCCTGCAATAGCGAGACCAATACCGGCCCATAGCAAGCTCTCTGTTGTGAAGGCAAACAAGTAAAAGGGCACGGAGATGCCAAGACCAATGGCGGGAACCCACGCAATCGCGCCGGGATATTTTTTGTAAAGCCTCGAGGCGATCCAGCCTGTACCAAAGGTGCCAAAAGCCGCTGCCAGCGCAACGGGCGTGTTGATCCAAATCGCAGCCTCGCCCGCGGTTATACCGTGGGATCTGACAAAGAAAATCGATTGAAACGAGCTGATACCGTACCCACAAAAGGCGGCGATCGTCGCCCCGGCGGTCATGAGCCAGAACGCGGGCTTTTTCATCAGTTCTTGCAGGGCTTCGCTGAGCGGCACGTCATCTTTCGCTTTGGTGCCTTCAGGGTCCGTATAGCCACGAGGTGGTTCGGTGACGGTCAGCTTAAAAACGAGGGCAATGAGTAACCCGGGCAAGCCCAGAACGAGAAAGGCCGTGCGCCAGTCAAACGCATCGGTGACCCAGCCACCGATAAGGTTGGCAAACAGGCCACCCAACGTGACCCCCATGGCATATACGCCCAAGGCTTGGGCGCGATCCTGGGGAGCATAGTAGTCGGCAATGAGAGAGTTTGCCGGAGGCGTGCAGCCTGCTTCACCAATGCCAACACCCACTCGGCACATAAGCAAGATCCAGAAGGCGCCGATAGTAATAGAACCCACTGTGACGTCTGTTGCCAATCCGCACAACGCTGTCATTAACGACCAGAGCGCAATACAGATCGTCATGATCCAAACGCGATGTCCGGTATCGGCGATGCGTGCCAAGGGAATGCCGACGATTGTGTAGAGCAGCGCAAAACCGAAGCCAGTTAGCAGGCCGAATTGTGTGTCGGAAATGCCGAGCTCTGGCACTAAGTCTGGGCCTACTACGGAAAGGAGCCCGAGATCGACAAAGTTCAGAACATAGATCAGCGTGAGAGCGCTGAGGACATAAGTGCGGTAGGGCTTTGAGCCATACCCTGGATTTGTATTTTCAGGTTTGGATTCGGAGAGCGCAGCGGCGTCTGTCATTCAGTTACATCCCAGAAAGAACGAGCATTTTTTATTAAAGTTATGCGCGTGGCGTACGTTAGCAGCCTGCTCGCGTAACGCTACGCTAATGATGTCTTCTCGAAAGTATGCCCCACTACTTGTGCAAAGTAACCCTCAGTCGATGGTGCTCGCGTTAGCTTGTCCTTATGCAGATGGCCTGAGCATAATCTCTGCCTAAAGAGGTGACTTCACTGGAGACAGGAAATGGATATCAATAATAAAACGGCCGTCGTTACCGGCGGGGGTAATGGCATAGGTAAAGCCTTGTGTGTGGCACTTGCAGAGGCGGGTGCAAATGTTGTGATTGCCGATATTGAGCTGGACGCGGCAGAGGCTGTGAAGGCTGAGATCAGCGCAACCGGCGCTGGCTGTCTGGCACTGGCGGTGGACGTCACAGATGAGGGTAGCGTTAACCGTATGCGCGATGCCGCGCAGGAAGCATTTAGCTCGGTGGATATACTGGTAAACAACGCAGGTGTCATGCACCCCACAAAGCCGCTTTTTGAGACGAGC
>CAJXZI010000379.1 GCA_913063005.1 uncultured Halieaceae bacterium
CGCTTACGAAAACCGTGCCCCTCATCTTCAAATAAAACATACTCCACCGGCACGTGTTTTTTGCGATGAAAAACTCGCTCATTATTTCTAAAACCATTCTCCGCGGAAAGCGCTCATCAATCGCTTTGACCTGCACCGCCGATCGCGTGAAACCGGACCCTCCGCAGGGTACTCTTGCGCCAATGTAACGTCAGCTCTGAGTAATTTGCATGCGGAAAGGTGTCGAGCACGTCTACCATCTGAAAAATAAGGTCGTATCACTGGTATTAGACTGTCGAGGCCCGCAACCAGCGATCGCCTACTACGGCGCGCGTCTAACGGCCGTTAGCGAGTCCATGCTCGAGCAACTGGACCGACATGAAGCACCAGCCTCGTTATCCGTTGAACCTGCTGTCAATCTCTCGCCAACGCATGGCATGGGCTATTTGGGACATGCGGGGCTCGCCGTCCGAAGAGATCATGATCAGTGGCAGATCAACCCTCAGCTTATTGCTTGCGAGGCTTCGGAATCTGAACTGCGTTTTTTCAGCATTTGTGAAAGACTGGCAGTCGAGCTCACACACTGCCTGAGGCTCGATAGTGAAACAGGGGTGCTGGCCCTTACCGTAACAGTCGCCAACACTCACCACTCGACAGCGCTGAGTGTCGATCAGTGCCTCGTCACAGTCCCGACCCAAGATCACCTTACAGAAGCGCGTGAACTCACCGGACGCTGGGGCTATGAGCTTCAACAAAACCGTTTTCAACTACCCTACTCATCCGTTGTACGAGAAAACCGTACGGGTCGTACGTCGCATCATCTGCACCCCTCTTTGAGACTTCTGTCTGCGAACACTTCGCTCGATGCGGGGGATGCGATCGATCTACAGGTCGCATGGAGTGGCAACCATACGATTCGCGTAGAGCAGCTGGCTGATGGTCGTCGAACAATACAAGCTGGTGAATTGCTAGAAGCAGGTGAACTTGAACTAGGTCCCGGTGAACACTACACATCACCCCAGTGTCTGCTTTGCTTCAGCGATAAAGGGCTGAATGGTCTATCTCAGCAATGGCATCGCTTCATTCGCAACACGCATGGAATTCGCCCTGGATCTTCCTCTCGCAGTACCAATGGCGCATCCCATAGTACTTCCGACAGTACTTCCGACAGCACTTCCGATAGCACGTCCAATGACACTAACACCGTCACATCAAAACAGACCCGCCCCGTTCAACTAAACACTTGGGAAGCGTGTTACTTCGCTGTCGACGAAGCCACCATCATCGAACTCGTCGATCACGCCGCAAGTCTTGGCATCGAACGCTTTGTCTTAGACGACGGCTGGTTCCGCGGTCGAAACAACGACCGAACCTCGCTCGGGGACTGGCAAGTTGATGAAAAAAAGTTCCCCTTAGGACTTGGGCCCATCGCTGCCCACTGCAATGAAAAAGGCCTCGAGTTTGGGTTGTGGATTGAACCTGAGATGGTCAGTCCAGACAGCGACCTATACCGTGCACACCCCGATTGGATACTCAGTTTCTCCAATAGCCCAATGATCGAGGCGCGCAACCAGCTAGTGCTCGATCTCGGGCGTGAAGAGGTTATCGACTATTTGTTTGAGTCGATCTCGGCCTTACTCGATGAGATTCCGATTAGCTACCTGAAGTGGGACATGAATCGTGACGTGCATCAGATGGAGAACGCGAATGGCTTGCGCGCAGTGCAGAAGCAAACGATGGCGTTGTACGCTTTGATGGCGAGAGTACGAGACCGCTTCCCACACGTAGCCATCGAGAGCTGCGCGTCGGGCGGTGGCCGGATTGACATGGGCGTGTTGGAGTATGCGACCCGGTTCTGGCCCTCAGACACGAACGACGCGCTTGACCGTATCGCGGTACAGACAGGGTTTCTGTCCATGCTGCCGCCGGAGCTAATGGGTACGCACGTTGGACCAAGCCCCTGCCATCTGACGGGTAGACAACACACCATGGCCTTTCGAGCCGGGGTTGCTCTTTGGGGGCATATGGGTGTCGAAGCCGATATTCGTACACTGACTGAGGGCGAACGCTCAACGCTTGCAGCTGCGATCAGCCTGCACAAACAGCATCGCCATCTTCTACACAGCGGTCGCTACGTTGAGCACGAGCA
>CAJXZI010000380.1 GCA_913063005.1 uncultured Halieaceae bacterium
ATCATGCCCGGTACTTGTTCCGACTGGTCCGGATGGACCATAAAGACGATTTCGTAGTGTCGCACTAACGATCTCTCCCTTCGGTTGTAGCTGCCTGACAATCAGTGCAGCAAGGAGTTAAGGCTCAAGGAGCCCGGCTAATTGTGAGGCGCGGAGTCTACAGAGGCGCAAACAAGAATGCAATTACCCGCTGCGACGTTGGCGCACGGCCTCAAACAGACAGATCCCAGTCGCCACTGAGACGTTGAGACTCGATACATCTCCAGCCATTGGCAACTTGACCAAAAAATCACAGGCTTCGGTCGTCAGGCGTCGCATACCAGGCCCTTCTGCGCCCATCACCAGTGCGGTTGGAATCGACAAATCCTGATCGTAAACCAGGGTATCTGCCTCACCCGTCGTGCCAACAATCCAGATCCCCAGTTCCTTAAGTGAGTGCAGCGTTCGCGCAAGATTGGTGACACGTACGAGCGGGATAACATCTGCGGCGCCACTGGCTACCTTCCGGGCAACCGCGTTTAGTTCGGCACTGTTATCTTTCGGCACGATCACCGCAGCAACACCCGCCGCATCTGCCGATCGAAGGCAAGCGCCAAGGTTGTGAGGATCGGTCACGCCATCGAGCACCAACACGAGTGGGCGGTCTATGCCTTTAAGATAGCTTGAGAGATCGCGCTCGGTGACGCTGCCATCGGCCTGTCTCGGCTTGATAATGGCCACGACCCCTTGATGACGCTCGGACACCATCGCATCAAGTTCGGCTTTGGCAACCCTATCAACCGATACACCTTGATTTTGAGCAAGTGAGAGAAGCCCCTGAATGCGCTTGTCATTGCGGCCGGCTTGGATTGAAAGCGAGATAATCCGCTCGGGTGAGCGCCGCAGAATGACGTCCACCGCATGGATGCCATAAGCCGTTTCAGACACTAGCTTCGCCCTCGACGTTTTGGTGCGCCTTTATTTTTAGAAACTTTCTTAGACGCCTTCTTAGCCACTCTGCCTTTCGATGCTTTGGCCTTAGAGACCTTCGCCTTCACTCCCTTACCGGTAGAGGACCTCGTGTCTGGGGTCTCTTTATTTGGCGTATTTGGCGTCTGTCGATCAGCGGCCCGTCCTGATTTTGATCGCCTTGACCGAGGCGCGTCTGAGGCTTTCGATTGTCGTCGCAACGAAGGTTTGTTCCCACGACGACCTGCACCCGGCGTTATTTCACCAACAATTTCGAGATCAATCTTCCGGTCATCGAGATCAACTCGCGCCACTTGTACCCGAACAGCGTCTCCCAATTGATAGGTTTTTCGTGTGTGCTCACCCACAAGCCGCTGGGATGCTTGATCAAAGTGGTAGTAATCAGAGGGTAAGGCACTGATATGAACCAAGCCTTCCATATAAATATCGCTTAGCTCGACGAACATGCCAAAGCGCGTCACGGAAGCCACAACCCCGGCAAACTCATCACCAATGTGATGCCGCAGGTATTCACACTTGAGCCACAAATTAACATCGCGCGTCGCGTCGTCAGCCCTTCGCTCGGTCATGGAGCAATGCTCACCAGCAGCAACGAGATCCGCCATTGTGTAGGGATACAAGTCGCGGCTCTTCTCTTTGGATAACTTTCGTGGCGTAGACCCCGTGCTTGTCGCTAAGCGCTTGATCGCTCGATGCACTAGCAGATCAGGGTAGCGCCGTATGGGAGAGGTAAAGTGTGCATAGGCCTCGTAGTTCAAGCCAAAATGTCCACCGTTATCGGGCTTGTAAACCGCCTGACTGAGTGAGCGCAGCAACATGGTTTGTATCACCTGCGCGTCGTCGCGATCGGCTAATCGTGCCAATACCGTTTGATAATCGAGTGGGGTCGGGTCTAGGCCACCGGGTAACTCTAGCGCCAACTCGCCCAAAAAGGTCCGCAGTGCCTCGAGTCGCTCTGCCGACGGCCCCTCGTGAACTCTGAACAATCCAGCGAGATCCGACGCCTCAAGAAAGTTGGCGGTGGCGACATTGGCCGCCAACATGCACTCCTCGATGAGCTTGTGCGCGTCGTTTCGATTGACCGGAACAATGGCGTCGATCTTGCGGTTTTCGTCGAAGAGAATGCGGGTCTC
>CAJXZI010000381.1 GCA_913063005.1 uncultured Halieaceae bacterium
TGGGATTGCCCAGTACGGCGAACCGCCTCATGTGGTACTCCAAGTGCAAGGGGTCGAAACCAATAATAGATAGAGGTTTTTGCGCACCCCTAAACTCAGTATCTCACACCCAATCACGCGGCTTGAGGTAATAATCTAGAAGTTCTGCTTCGGGCGTGCCTGCCTCTGGCGTCAGGCCGTACTCCCAGCGAACTAGCGGTGGTAGAGACATCAGAATAGCTTCCGTTCGACCGTTTGATTGAAGGCCAAACAAGGTGCCTCTATCGAAAACCAAATTGAACTCCACGTAGCGTCCGCGACGATATAACTGCCATTGCCGCTCACGCTCGCCGAACGCCTTGTCCTTGTTTCTGTGCACAATGGGTACGTAAGCCTTCAAATAGGCGTTGCCAACGGCCTGCATAAAGCCGAACGTCTTCTCAAAACCCCACTCATTCAGGTCGTCATAAAACAGCCCGCCAATACCTCGGGGCTCATTACGATGGGGCAAGAAAAAGTAATCGTCGCACCAAGCTTTGTACTTGGGGTACACGCCATCGCCGAAAGGCTCACAGGCCTCCTTGGCGGTTTGGTGCCAGTGCACAGCGTCTTCCTCCGAGCCGTAGTAGGGGGTTAAGTCAAAGCCACCGCCCATCCACCAAACGGGCGCTTCGCCCTCTTTTTCAGCGACAAAACACCGGACGTTGGCGTGAGACGTGGGTACGTAGGGGTTTTGTGGGTGCATCACGAGCGAGACGCCCATTGCTTTGAAACTGCGGCCCGCAAGCTCGGGTCGATGTTGAGTGGCACTACCCGGCATCTGACCGCCTTCTACATACGAGAAATTAACACCCCCTTTTTCGAAGACTTTCCCCTCAGCCAGCACACGGCTAATGCCACCGCCGCCTTCAGGTCGGTCCCAGGACTCTGTTTCAAATTGCGCGGAACCATCGATGGCACTCAACTCATCACAAATCGACTGTTGCAGACCCTTCAAGTACTGCTCTACCGCCGGCAAATCCATAGCCTTCCCCTGGTCTAGGCGATGATTAACGCAACACTTCGCCTGTTTTTATTCGTTTTATCGTGGATGGTTTACCGGCCAGATCCACGTCACCGGGCACCACCGCAATCTCCGAGCCGAAGTATCGCCGCACCTGAAAGAGGTGCTTCGCCGGCTGCGCGCCCGCCCAGTTGGCACTAGTTGTCACCACCGGACTATCCAATTCGCGACACAAACTGGACAAGGCTGGTGCAGAGGTTACACGTATTGCGACCTCGTTGCTCTCTCCAGTGACCCAAGAAGGAAAATAACCGCGGTTCGGAACAAGCCAAGTCACGGGCCCGGGCCATGAGGACAGCACGCGACTGCGCTCATCATCATCTAAGGCATCGAGAATGGACCGAAATGCGACACATCGCCACTGGCCACAATGACACCCTTAGACAGCGCCCGCTGCTTCATCCCACAGAGAAACGCGACCGCGGACAGATTCCATGGGTCACAGGACAAACCCCAAACGGCTTCCGCAGGACAGGCAAGGACACCGCCAGCCTCTATGGAGGCTGCTGCTTCTTTTATGCGCCATAACGAGGCCATAACTCACATTCCCAGTAACCAAAATAACGACATGATTTTACCGCACTAATTCTGCGTGCGGGTCCAATAAGCTTGGCCTTTACGGGTTAGCTGCCCACCGATCTCTACTTGAGCAAGCGTTTGGCGCACGACCCGATATACATTGGCGTATCACCGCTAAGCGGTATACTAAGCTGTGAGCGCCGACGGTTCGTGCCTGACAAGGTTCCCACGGTGCAATTGACACCTTTTTCATCCACACCCATACCTGACCGATGACTATGGCCATCAGAAAAATTCTTGAATTCCCCGATCCGCGTCTGCGAACCCGTGCGGCGAGCGTTGAGGTTGTGGATGAGAGAATACAAACGCTAATTGATGACATGTTCGAGACCATGTACGACGCTAACGGAATCGGGCTAGCGGCGTCACAAATCGACGTCCATGAACAGGTTATCGTTATTGACCTTTCCAGCGATCGATCAACCCCACGGGTGTTTGTCAATCCAAAGGTAGAAGTCATCGACGAGACTCT
>CAJXZI010000382.1 GCA_913063005.1 uncultured Halieaceae bacterium
AACGTCGATGCCGAGTCCTGACAACACAGCGGAAGCTGATTCACGAGACGCCAGCTGCTCAGCCGTTATCGTCGCGTTGTGTGCAAGGATGGCTTCAGTGACAGTCATACGGTCAAACGGTTGGCTAAAATCAATACTGTCATCACCGCAGGGCACCACGGTCGTTCCGAGCACATCCTGAGACAGCTCGCGTAGCAACTGTTCCGTGAGATCCATTGCGTCCCGATAGTCCGCATAGGCCCAGTAAAATTCCAGCATGGTGAACTCGGGGTTGTGCCGCGTTGAGAGTCCCTCATTGCGGAAGTTGCGATTAATCTCGTAGACCTTTTCAAAACCACCTACCGTTAGGCGCTTCAAATACAGCTCGGGCGCAATGCGCATAAACATGGGCATGTCGAGCGCATTGTGATGGGTCGCAAAAGGACGCGCGGTCGCACCACCGGGAATCGGGTGCAGCATCGGCGTCTCCACCTCCATAAATCCATGACGATCCAAAAACGAGCGCACAAACGCGATCACGCGAGATCGTATCTGAAAGGTCTCGCGAACCTCAGGATTCGCGATTAGGTCAACATAGCGCTGACGGTATCGGAGTTCCTGATCCGCAAGACCGTGGTACTTGTCAGGGAGCGGCCTTAACGCCTTTGTAAGCAGCTGTGCAGACTCCATGTTGATATAGAGATCGCCCTTACCGCTCTTGCAGAGCACACCCGAGGACGCAACGATATCGCCCAGATCCCAGCTTTTAATGGCCTCGAGCATGTCTTCGCTTAAGCCTTTGCGGTCAATGTAAAGCTGAATCGTGTCCGATCCGTCCTGAATCAACAAAAACGCACCACGGTTGCGAATCAGCCGCCCAGCAACAGCAAAGGAATGATTTTGCTCAGCAAGCGCCTCTTTGGTCTCGGCACCAAATTGTGTCTGCAGATCACCCGCCATAGCCGTGCGACGAAAATCATTAGGAAAGGCGTTACCCGCCTCACGCAAATTCGCGAGTTTGGCACGACGCTCCGCAATGAGCTTGTTTTCGTCTGTTGAAGTTGGGTCAGTCATAAGCTGTCCTAGGTTACAGGCCCTTTTTCAGGGAGGCCTCAATAAAGGGGTCAAGCGCACCATCCAACACTGCCTGCGTGTTGCGGTTCTCTACACCTGTTCGTAAATCTTTTATGCGCGAATCATCCAATACGTATGATCGAATCTGACTTCCCCAGCCAATATCAGCTTTGCTGTCTTCCATGGCCTGCTTCTCCGCACTTCGCTTGAGCATCTCCATTTCATAGAGCTTCGCCCTAAGCTGCTTCATGGCGTTATCTTTGTTCTGATGCTGGGAGCGCTCCGTCTGGCAGCTGGTGACAATGCCAGACGGCTCGTGGGTAATTCGCACCGCCGAATCTGTCGTGTTGACGTGCTGCCCACCCGCTCCAGAAGACCGATAGGTATCAATCCGAAGATCAGCAGGGTTAATGTCAATTTCTATGTTGTCATCAATCTCTGGGGAAACGAAGACCGACGAAAATGAGGTGTGCCGTCGTCCGCCACTATCAAAGGGTGATTTACGGACCAAACGGTGAACACCCGTCTCAGTTCGCAACCATCCAAAGGCATACTCACCTTCAAACTGAACCGTCGCACTTTTGATGCCTGCCACTTCGCCCGCAGAGACTTCGGTCAAGGTCGTCTTAAAGCCCTTGCTCTCACCCCATCTCAGATACATTCGCAGCAGCATTTCTGCCCAATCCTGCGCCTCAGTGCCACCTGATCCTGCTTGAATGTCGAGGAAGGCATTATTGGGGTCCATTTCACCTGCAAACCAAAGCCATCAACGACTTCGGTGGAGAAGCATTGATCACCGCTGACCACGGCAACTGTGAGCAGATGAATGACTATGACAGCGGTCAGGTTCACACCCAGCACACCATCTATCCGGTTCCACTGGTCTACATCGGAGAGCGAGCAGTTTCCCTAAAGCCCAGTGGTGGCGTTTTATCAGATGTCGCACCGACCTTATTAGCCATGATGGGGCTTGATCAACCTGCAGAGATGTCGGGCACCAATCTAATGACATTTTCTGAATAAGGTTGATGCGCGGTT
>CAJXZI010000383.1 GCA_913063005.1 uncultured Halieaceae bacterium
ATGCAAAGCTCGTCAAGGGCAGCAGCACCGAGGGCGACACCATACCCCTTGGCAATGGATGAAGGGACGTGGCCACAGTTATCGATGGGTTTGAGGATTTTGACATCACCGCCTCGACCGATGGTATCCCTGCGGTCATGCTACAGATCGAGCCCTCCGATCGGCTATTCATCACAAAAACGTCGAAGCAAGTAAACGACTGGATCGAGTCGAAGCGCCCTGAGCTACCCCAAGGTGTCGAAATCATGAGTCTTGCCGATATGGCAGACGCGTATGACTCTCGGATGTCACTGATATTCGACGCAGCCTGGATGGGGCTTTTGCTCGTCATGGCGATACTGCTACTGACACTGCGCTTCACCGTAGCGCTGTGGGTGACCGTTGGTATCGCCATCTCGTTTGTCGGCGCATTCATCTTCCTGCCCGCAGTCGATGTATCAATCAATTTCCTTTCCACATTCGCCTTTTTACTGGTTTTAGGGATCGTTGTTGATGACGCCATTGTCGTTGGCGAAAGTATTCACCACCATCGTGAGGACCTAGGGTTACCCGCAGAAGAGGCAGCCATCCGGGGCGCGACCTCGGTCGCAAGACCCGTTATTTTTGCCGTTCTTACCACCGTAGTTGCCTTTGCGCCCTGGGCCTTCCTCACAGGACCACAAAGCGAGTTTCTGCGCCATCTATCGGCAGTCATTGCCTTTGCATTGGCGTTCTCGCTCATTGAAGCGTTTTTTATTCTTCCGGCTCACCTTCGAAAGCTCGCGATCCGGCAGGAGTCGACGCGAGGCTTTGCACTTCAGCGAAAAATTGCAGACGGCATCACTTCGTTTGCGGCTAATACCTACGTACCGCTGTTGGAGCGGGCACTCAAAATCCGCTACACCGTGGGCGCCATTTTCCTCGCGGGCTTTGTTATTGCACTGACACTGGCGACAACCGGCTGGGTGCGCTTTTATTTCTTCCCGCAGCTAGAAAGTGAGACCTTGCGGGTTAACGTCGGTTTGCCAACGGGTGTTCCGTTTGAACGCACGGAAGCAGTCATGGGGCAGCTCAATCGAACAAGTGAGGGGCTCAAGGACAACTATCCTGTTATCGGCTCCTTCACGTTTGCCTTCGAGAACGAGCTCGAGCAATACATTCAGCTACCACCACCTGATGAGAGCAATGTCTCCATGCGTGATGTAGCTCAAACGTATCTCGAGACAATGGGGGAGATCCCAGACGCAGAAAACATCAATGTTCAATACACGGCAAACCAGGGCGAGGCGATTCTTACCTTCGTCTTGGCGCACTCAAGCGAGGAGCGTTTAAAAGAGGCCGCCGCTGAACTGCGGAACTATCTGGTGACCTTTAAGGACGTCTTCTTCGTTAGGGATAATCAGCGCGGTGAAATTGATGAGCTCAATATTCAATTGAAGCCTGGTGCTCAGACCTTGGGTGTTTCCTTGGCTGATGTATCGCGTCAGATACGCCAGTCTTACTACGGCGAGGAGGTTCAGCGGCTACCCCGTCAGTATGGCGATGTAAAAGTGATGTTGCGTTATCCGGAGAGTGACCGCGAGTCGCTAAACTCGTTGCGTGAGCTCAACATACGAACCGACGATGGTCGGCTGGTCCCGCTCGCGACAGTGGCCGATATCGAAGTCCGAAAGGCGTCACAACAAATCGTTCGGCGTGACGGACAACGTATCTTTGAGGTGTATGCAGTGGTGACGCCCGACACCATGACGGACATCAACGATACGGTGCGTGACGAATTCATGCCCGAGCTTCAGGAAAAATATCCGTCGCTGCAGATCATCAAAGGTGGTTGGGAAGAGCAGCAAGCAGAGTTTATGGCAGAGGTTACACGGTTGTTCACCTTGGCCATGCTGACCATCTACGCGCTGCTGGCAGTGGCCTTTAGATCATATTCTCTGCCCACCATCATCATGTCGGCGATTCCCTTTGCCTACATGGGGGCTATTTTCGGGCATCAAATGCTCGGAGTTCCGCTCGATATGTTCTCATTTTTTGGTATGGGTGCGGCAGCGGGCGTGGTAGTAAACGATAACTTGGTGCTTATCGATTACATTCTGAAGCG
>CAJXZI010000384.1 GCA_913063005.1 uncultured Halieaceae bacterium
AAACCGAGTAGGTCTAAAGCTCGCCAATTAATAGCTTGATGAGCTACCGAGTAGCGAGCGCATCATTGGGTTTTGCACAAAACCGCGATACCTTGCGTAGATTCACTGTCATCTAGTAGCGAGATTAATGACCATGGCCGCACCGTTACCCAACCATCCTAATTTGCGCGGAAACTATGGACCGATAAATTTTGAAGCGTCGTACAGCGATTTGGTCATAGAGGGAACTGTTCCGGCTGATCTCTGTGGTTCGCTGTATCGGATAGGACCCAATCCAAAGTTTGTCGAGGGCACCTACCATTGGTTTTTTGGTGCAGGCATGGTGCACGCTTTTCATATTGAAAACGGGCGCGTGGATTATCTCAACCGATGGATGCGCACACCAAAGTTCGAGAAAGAGGTCGAGTTGGGGCGCGGTCTCAATCTTGAAATCAATATCAACCAAGAGACAGGGCAAATAGAGAGTAACCGCCGTAACGGCGTGGCAAACACCCATATCCTGGCGCACGGCGAACACTTGGTGGCACTGGAAGAAGGGAGTCATCCCTTCAGTGTTGATCCTAAATCACTGACGTCTGAGGGTTATGGACGCTACGGTGATGGCATCAAGGGCGCCATGACCGCACACCCCAAGATCGATCCGCTCACGGGCGAATTGCACGGCTTTGGTTATATGACCGATCACTTCGGCAGCAACACCATGACCTATCACGTGATTGATAAGTTGGGGAGAACACTTCGATCAGACGTTTTTGAGGCGCCGTATGCAGGGATGGTTCACGATTTCGTGATCACACGAGACTATGTGCTTTTCCCAATCTTTCCATTGACCTGCGATATGAGCCGCATTGCAAAATTTGGCTTCCCATTTGCCTTCGACAGTTCAGCAGGGGCTTTTATCGGCGTTCTCGAGCGAGGTGCGCCAGTCTCCAAAATTCGGTGGTTAGAGGCCCCCGTCTGTTATGTGTATCACTATTTGAACGCTTGGAATGAGGGTGGTCGCGTCACCTTTGATTCGATCGATTTCCCGATGGCACCTAATTTCCCGACGGTGGAAGGAAACCTCCCTGCGCACGCAGATGCTCAAGGCAAGCTGACCCGCTGGACGGTCGACGTGAATACGGGCGCAATTGATCGTGAGCAGACACTGGGTGTCGCGTCTGAGTTTCCTCGAATCGACGATCGTTTTGCCGCTTCACGCCATCGCCATGGATACATTGCGGCCGCGTCACAGCGCAGCAAGGGTGACGGTGGCTTGTTCCACGAGATCACACACATCGACTACGACTCCGGCAATATCAGAAGTTGGGACGCAGGCTTTGGTAATGCGGTGTCTGAGCCTGTGTTTGTTGAAAAATCGGGAGAGGCAAAAGAGGGCGAGGGTTGGCTGTTGGCAACACTCTTCGATAGTCAAACGGTTACCTCATCACTGGTTATATTGGATGCCCAAGCTGTTGAGGAGGGGCCGGTCGCGAGAGCAAAACTGGACCACAGAATCCCCTACGGGTTTCATGGGAGCTGGCGTCAGGGTCGCTGATATGATGGTAGATCAGCGCATAGTATTGCTGATTGGTCTACATTTATGACTGTTTACATGACGCTTGCTGAGTGTCTTTGTGAGTCATGAGTCTCCTTGTAAGTCGTGAGTCTCCTGGTGAGTCATGAGTGTGTTTGTGAGTTGTGAGTCATGAGTGTTTGTGAGTCGAGCTCGGTATTCATCCCTAGTATTAAAGCGCCTTGATAAGCTGGTATAGGCGACAATATCGCTCTCTGGGGTTTCCCCGAGGTCCAAGCTCGTAAAACGGAGGCGAATACTCCCTCCACCCTACGAGAGAGGCTTTCGAAGCTATTCTTCTCGGGGCGCTCGTGTTTTATTGTGGGTTCTGTGGCCGACTTCTTACTATCTCGCTATCCGTATGGATCAGGGCCCAGAGGGCGACTGTCTTTGGGAGATTATGGTGAAACCAAAAACCGCTAAAAGGATTGTCCTCCCGGAGTTTGCACAATCGCCTGAGCAGGCGGTCAACGAGCTTTTGGTGCTCGAAGCGTGCGATCCGCCGAAGCCTGAAAAACTGAAG
>CAJXZI010000385.1 GCA_913063005.1 uncultured Halieaceae bacterium
ATAACCTCAATAACGGAGGACGCTAACCGCATGAGTGTTTCCTAATCAGAAAATTCCCTCTCAGCATTCAATCAGACTGGTACGTCAAAGCCCAGCAGGTGTTAAAAAGCGCCCGGCAGAGGTGAAGAGCTTAGCGGGAACTGAATAGAGCAACTCGGGAGGTCAAAAAACTCAACCTTGCCAGGATGCGAGCAATTCGCCAAACAAGGCGTATGACCCAAGTGATTGGCCGAGCGGTTTCAGTTTATCGGGCGAGGGTGACAACCAACCAACGACTGAGTAAGAATTCCGAGTTTTAAGGCCTTCAAATTGTTAATATTGGGAACATCGTAAAAATGGCGCTCGATTGTAGCCCTCGCCAATGAACACCCAGCTGGAACTCACAAAAGTAAAACCCTCGGAGGTGCTCGCGCGTGCTTGCATCCGCCCAACCGACTCCATGATTTTGATTGAAAACGCGGAAAGTATTCCACGCCCCCTATCTGCCAAGGCTCTGGTTGCTTGCCTGCTTTGCTGCGTCCTAAGCCTCTGGTCACCGATTATGCCGCTCGCGGTAGCAGAGTCGACCCAACTTGAGGAGGTTCTGGTCAGTGGGGTCGCGGATCCGCGCATGGGTTCATTGCTCACAAGTACCGAGATACGAACCACCTCGGAGATAGAGCAAATCACGCTACCGCTCTCCCCCGCATCACTGGCGGACGCACTCCCGGGAGTCGCGTTGAATGGGCAAGGTGGTCTATTCCAAAGTTACAGTATGCGCGGTTTCAGCCGCTGGAGAATTCGAACTGAAATCTCAGGTGTACCTATCCTCACCGATCGACGCGCCGGCAATTCGCTGTCGTTTTTGCCGCCGGGCCTTATCGATACCATTCGAGTAAACATGGGCCCCGCGTCTAGTCTCTATGGCTCAGGTGCTATGGGTGGTGTCATGAACGTGTCGCTCGAAAATCCGACTGAGACCTCAGTGAGTGTTACTGGTTCATCTATGGGAAACGCTCGTGAACTCTTGCTTAAGACACCGCTGAACGACAGCACGTCACTCGTGGGCAGTATTCGTAAGGCCAGCAATGGCAAATCGGCCAACGGCACTGCGTTGAACAATGGTTTCGAGCAGTCAGCGCTTTATGTGCACAACAAGTCCTATTTCAATGAGACGGTTGTTGCCGCTGAAGCGCTAGTGAGTCAGGGCAGTGATATAGGAAAAAGCTCTGCATTGTTTCCAGATGCTCGAGTGACCAACTACCCTCATGATAGACACAGGCTAGTCAACTTACGGGTTACAACCCCCAATGATTGGTTCGTTCAAGCGTATTTACACCAACAAGACTGGGCGTCAATCACGCTTCGAGATGGGGGCATCAAAAATACGAGTGACTACTCGAGTCAAACAATAGGTGGATTGCTCTCCCGCGCTACATCATCCAACCGCTCCACTCAGCGGTATGGCCTCGATGTCACACGGCGATTTTCCGTTGATATCACCGAGACTGCCGAGAGTCCCGGGGTTGAGACCGCGTCTCGAAATGTCATTGATGATGGCTCCGAGTGGACCGCTGGGCTCTTTTGGGAACGCACATGGTATTGGGATGGCCTTTCTATTCAAGGCGGCTTGCGCGCTGACAGAGCCGAGGCAAACGTTGCTTCCACATCTACGACTCACTCAGACATAAACGCACAGCTAAAGGCAGACTGGCAACTGACCCCCAAGTGGCATCTCATTGCAGAACTCGGCTCTGCGTATCGACTACCAACGCTCAGCGAGCTCTACTTTGAAGGCGAGACACCGCGCGGACGCATCGTGGGAAATAATACGCTAGCGAGCGAAGAGACGATCGGTGCGCAGCTAACGCTGGCCTATGAAACTGGGGCCACATTGATTGAGGTCACTGCCTTTTCCAACCAAGTCGATCGATATATCGAGAGAATAATGCTCTCTGACGGTTTTGAGTCCTATAGAAACCTCAAAAACGGAAACCTGTGGGGCTTTGATGGTCAATTTAAGCGACAAGGCAACAACGTCGAACACACAGTGTCCTGGCAATGGCAGCAAGGTGAGTCA
>CAJXZI010000386.1 GCA_913063005.1 uncultured Halieaceae bacterium
TAGCAACCCAAAACCCGCTACACTACAACGTTTTTATGGTAGTTCTCCCTTTTTTAAAGGAGTAGATACAGGACGCCAAAATTAGAACCTGCGCTTGAGAAATCGTGTATTGCTCGGTCGATTCTCCGGTGACATGAATGAGTCTAACGTGGGCGTTGACTTACTCGAGTCACGCAAAGGAGTGTTCGTTGCCTAATAAGGCCGGCTAGAAAAATTTGCTGACTACTATGACCTCAGAAAAGCGTCCCTTGAGGATCAAGAAATGCACTGTCTTGAGTCGGCAAAGGCAGCTCGGGCGAATCGACTCTCGCATTGTTAACTTGATTGGAGACTCGATGAAAAGCGACAGCATAGTCAGTCACACACTCGGCAGCCGGTGCGCTGGCGAGCCACCTTGCGGCGGTTTGTGCCGTTAACAACACGGGCTGTCGGTGATGAATGTGCTCAATAGCTGGCTGGGCGGCTGTGGTTACGATCGCGCAACCGCTTGAGGGGTGATAAACACCAGCAAAACGCATCAACTCGCCCTCTCTATGGTGGTACCAGGGCTGTTTATCGTTGGTTGAGCGCTGCCATTCATACCAGCCGTCCGCCATGAAGACACAACGTAAGCTGCCCTTGAACGAGGGCTTCTCGTCGAGGGTTTCTAGCCGAGCGTTGAACAAGTGCATTGGTGTTGCTGCCCACGAGGGCGAGAACGACCATGGCATGAGCCTAAAGCCATCAAGTCGTGTCTCCACCAACACATCAGACTGCGGCGCAATGTTGTACCTGTCAGGCACATTGAATTCGAGGGACGACAAGTCAGATTTATTCGATGCCGTTAGCGTGTAGCGACCACACATTTATCTTGGCCCCCTAGGTGTTCGTAAAACTGATCTGGCTATAGCCTCGTTCAAGTAGCTCTCTCGGTCGCAAGGCCAGCCACATAACGCAGCGCCATGTCTCATCGAGCGAACACGCTGCTCGCATAGGATTTTGCTTTCAAGACATCTTGCCTTAGAGCGCCGACTTGAATAAGTCGAGCGTCTTGGCCCATGCCACCTCTGCCGCGGCCTCGTTGTAAACACGAGAATCTAATACGCACCATCCGTGCAGTGCCCCCTCAAATACCGTCACCTCGGCAGTGAGCCCCCTGGCAGCAAAACTCTCTCGTAAAACTGCCTTGTCATCGGGGTTGCGTTCGTCGTCATTCTCGGCAAGGGCAATTAGAAATTGACCATTCATTTTGGGAATCAGAAGGTGAGGACTGTCATCGTCTTCCGTCGCCAACGACACAGGGTGGTATGCACAGCCTGCCCCAATTCGATCCGAACGCTCCGCAGCCGCACGCATTACCATTGGGCCACCCATGCAATAGCCCATGGTTCCTATCGGCCGCGATTTATCTACGGAGCTTTGAGCGTCGAGCCAATCAATAAACGATCTAGCATCGGCTCTGTGTGTCTCTGGCGATAAATTGCGATACATCGGCAGCACTTTTTTCTGCGTCGATGCATCTTGAAAACTCTCGCCCGTCTCGACCACAGGTGCCACTGCGTCACGGTAATAAGGATTAATGCAGAGCACTGCGTAACCGCTCTCCGCCAATCGCGTTGCCATGGCTCTGAATGAGGGCCTCAAGGCCAAAATATCAGGCCAGATCAACACTGCAGGGTTCCAATGACAACAACACACCATCTTCTGCCATACCGTATTAGTACTCTGATCCGCATGCAATCTAGTCTACCGGTTCCATCTTTCTGGTACCCCAATCGATCAAGATTGCTCAGTTATGAGTACAGACCAAGCTGATAAATGGATCTTGCTTCAATGGCAAACGTACCAAGTAGTCTTCGCTGTACCATTATCATAACTTACTACGATAGTGGTTTTGCCAAAACACAAAATTCCCATTTTCAGTTACTAGTTTATGTACACAAAAAAACACCCACAAACACCTCTTCTATCGATTCTATATCATCTGCCTGCCTGCCTGCCTGCCTTTCTGTCAACTCAGTCTTCTTCCTCGTCTTCGGTATCTTCGTCGACTTCATCGACTTCGTCCGGTTCTTCTTG
>CAJXZI010000387.1 GCA_913063005.1 uncultured Halieaceae bacterium
TGAATGAAAGTATGCCGAGCGAGGGCTTGCAGGCGTCGAAGCACCATATTGCGCAACGGCAGGTAGGGCGGCTTTGCGTGGTGGGCTCAAATGACGTCACAGCGCCGGTGATCGACGCCAGCTACCTTCGCTTTTTTGCCGCAATGGAATCACATTTATCGAATCAAAAATTTATGTTGGGTGGCCGACCGGGGGCTGGGGATTTTGGTTTGCACGGTCAGCTGACACAGCTTGTGGGGTTTGATCCCACGGCAAGAGCTATTGCTCACGAGGTATCACCAAGGACCGTCGCGTGGGTCGATCAAATGTGCGATCAAAGTGGGCTTGAAGAAACGCGCCAAGATTGGGTTGATCTCGAGGAACAGCCAGAGAGCTTGCGCGAACTCCTAAATGAGATTGGCCGTGTCTACGCGCCAGCACAGTTGGCTAACGCCCGAGCTGTTGAAGCTGGCGAGAAGACCTGGGAGTGCGAGATTGATGGTGCGCGGTGGACTCAGCAAACCTTTCCCTATCAAGCGAAGGGTTTGCGTTTGACCAACGAGCAATATCAAGCCCTCTCATCAACCGACCGTGAATTGGTAGATAGCGTGCTCGAGGGAACCGGTATCGAGTCGATGCTGTTAGCGCCATGAGTATGAGATAGGGTGTAACTACCACCGCTGGTTCAGCCTTGTTTTAGGGCGCGATTCACACGTCGCAGGTCAGAAAAATCGCCTGATGAGGAATCAACGCGAGCTCATCCTTGAAAAGGCGTGGCTCTGGACGGGAGATGGGTTCGCCTATTAATGAGCGCTTAACGGACCCTCCCGGCTCCAGCGATTGAGCTATGGCGTTAAACAGCTGTGGTTGGCTCGCTCTCGATTCTTACCTAGGCGCAGGATCTTGCAACGACATCAATAATGACTTGTGACACCTCTTTGGGGCGCGTTTCTTGTAAAAAATGCCCCGCGCCTTTGATGGTCGTATGCGGCTGACCCTTGGTCCCCGGTACTCGCTCCAAAAAGATTGCGTCGCCGCCCTTGGTGACGGGGTCATCATCTGCGAAGGCGCAGACGAAGGGCTTGTCGAATGTGTCGAAAAACTCCCATGCCAGCCGCTGCTGCTCGAGCGACGGAGACGTTGGTAACGAGGGAACCTGACTGGGCATAGCACGCGGCCCCATCGTGTACTCGGCGCTTGGAAATGGCGCGTCGTAGGCTTTCGCAACGGCTGATGGAAGCGGCGCTCTAGCACCTAACTTGTGTAGGAGCGCTCTCGTAATCTTCATCAACGTGGGCTGTGGCTCAGTCATCATGGATAGCATCAAGCCGATGGGTAGATGTGGGGTTTCCCAGCAGAACTTCTGCCATACGGCGAAAATGCGTGCGGGGTTACTGGCCTTACCGCCCCACGACAGTGAACGCATTTCTTTGGTCATGCTGAACAAGGTGGGTGTTGGTTCATTCGTTCGATATTCTTCAACTTCGTCGATCATGGCTTGCGGAACGTCCGGATTGTAAGGAAGGCCCGTATTAGCGATGACCACGTTATCAAAGCGGTCTGAATGTGCTGCCACCAACCTGAGACCGATAAGCCCACCCCAGTCCTGCCCAAAGAAGGTGAGACTCGAAAAGTCATTTTGCTCAAGCCACGCACCCATCCATTCGACCTGGCGTTCGTAGGTGTAGTCTTCTCTTGCTGCTGGTTTGTCACTTTTACCGTAGCCAACAAGGTCGGGGCAGATAACGCGGAGTCCCGCAGCTGTCAGATAGGGAATCATCTTGCGGTAGAGATAACTCCAAACGGGTTGGCCATGTATGCAGAGCACAATTGCACCGTCGCGAGGGCCCTCATCGATGTGATGGATCCTTAGATCTTGCCCTTCATGGGTCTTGATCGTCGTGTAGTTTGGCTCAAATGGATAGTCCTTGAGACCTTCGAAGCTGCTGTCGGGTGTTCTTAGTATTTTCATGGCTTGGCTCTTATATACGGGTACCTCATTTTGTCTGTCACATCGCATGACAGACAAAAGGGTACGGCTAACGTCGTGACGGTAAGGATACTTGTTC
>CAJXZI010000388.1 GCA_913063005.1 uncultured Halieaceae bacterium
CTCGTCTGTGCAAGCTCTCACCGGACAGGTCTAGACTTAACGTCAATCGCCCTTTCGAGAGCTGCGCCACGATCCTCAAGTCCGGTTGCTTAGGGTCTACAGAGGGACGGACACCTTCCCTGTCTCTAAAGAAATCAACAATGCCATCTTTGACCTTAAGAGCGCCGAAGTGGGTGTTCTTGATATAGTTTGTCTGCCCTCTGAACTCAACCGTAAAACGCGTCTTTATCGATAGGTGTTCAGACCATCGAACTGCGCGCGCACTGCTGTAAACGTCATCAGCACTCGCCACCGCCGTGTCGCTGATACGCACCAAAATACGATTGGCCAGTCGACTCCAAAGACAGACGCGGTACGCGAGGGCGAGTGATCCCGAAAAATACACGCCCGCGGGCGTCTCTCGCACATCACTTGCGCCAAGTTCACTCAGCTCTGTTGTCAGTACTGAGCCCAGACCCACAGGGCAGGTGGCGAGAAAGGATAAAGAAGCACTCAAAATGCATTCTCCAATCGTATGATTTTCATGAGCGTACTCCGCCACTCGCGGTACTGTTGCTCCAAAGTACCCTCAAGTTTCACAACGTTATCCTCAATTTCAAGCGCTGTAGATCGAGATTCGCTCTCAAGGTCGAGCACTAACTCAAAAAGCTCCTGCTCGTGTATCTTCAGCGAGCGGTACGCTGCGTAAACAGCCTGATGACGTGCGAACGTCGAGTCATCCGTGAAGTTTCCCACGTTTAGACCTCGTGCTCGCCGCCTCTCAAGCCAGTCGAGTTGCTCTTTACTGGCTTGAAGCCAGAGCCTGTAGGCAACGTCAACGTCACGCAGTGCTGCGCCCAATTGCTCGTCAATCGTGTCAACGAATAGCAGCTCGTAATCCATAAGCTTTGCTATACGCATATACATGGAGTCTTGCTCAGACGGCTCTCGGAGAAGCTGCCATTCCCCATCTTTCGAGGTCAGATAACCGGCGAAGGCGTCAGGTGCAAGCTGTTGCGCGTATCGCATAAAGGCGAGCTTATCGAGATATCGTGGGGAGCCGGAGTGTTGTGATACCGCAGTCGCCACATCGTTGTGAATACGATGGAACAGATCGACAAAAGGATCCTCAAGTTCATATCCGGAATCAGAGTCGGGGGAGCGATCAAGATACGTCTGCGCCAAAAGCACATCGCCACTAACGGCAGTCAAATTCGCCCCAATCAGTAATTCTCGCCCGTCAGACCGAAGCACAACCATCTCCAGCATCAATTCGGGAATAACTGAATACTCGGGGTAGAGTCTGACCACTCCCCAGCGGCCAGATTCCTCGAAAACAGATCGCTGCTTTGCCGCCAATAGATGCGCTTCGGTGTTACGAAACGAGGCTTCGGCTTTTGTGCCGCTCCGTATCGGCACTTCGGAAATGATACTGATACCGAGATCTAGCTCAGATCTCAGGTTTATCACTCGTGGTTCTGGGTCTGCAACCACCACCGGAACCTGCGGTGTAACCGTTACCAATACGCTCGCATCTTCCTCTGCGCGAGCGCCCGCGCTGCAGAAGCTTACCAAGAGCAGCGCAAGAGTCGGCGGCAAAGACGCACCGAAGTTGCGAAAAGGCATCCTGCTTGTCAGCGAGTTGTGCATACTTTGCCTTTGGTTAAACTGCGCTCGCATATGAAGCCCAGGCTTTGTGGATCGTAGCGTTTGAAGTACTGGCTGACGATGAGTGGAAATCGAGTATCTGGTGTCTCCACAGACGTCACCAAAAGCAACTCATCACCCTCGTTAGATCGCGATAACCGATGCGTGACCTCCAAACCCTCTTGTAGCGTCAGCATGAAAAATAACTGCGAGCTGTCCCAGCCGCAGCGCTGCTCACCCAGTAAATCCGTGGTGATCGAGACACCCGACCCATCTGTCTCGCAAACGAGCGCAAAGCTGTTTTTACGTTTGACGCGCACACGGCTACTTCCCTGCACAAACTCGAGCAGTGTCGGCTACTCTGGGTGGAGGATGATCAGCGGTTTGCGCGGGCCGAGGCAATCGTGCAGGATGTCATGCA
>CAJXZI010000389.1 GCA_913063005.1 uncultured Halieaceae bacterium
AGCGCGGTGTTCTGAGTGTAAGACACGGAGAGATGGAGACTAGGGACAAGAGGGCTTGTGCGGACTCACTAAGATCGGTGCGTCCCAGTTGTATCGTTCTGGAGGCTCGCCCGGTCCCGCTTGAGGTTGGATGTAGACCGTTTCACCTGTGCGACGATCAATCCGGGTAAGGTTACCCTGCTGAGATTGCGCGTAGACGATATCAGGATTGCCCGGCTCGGTTGCCGGCTGATGCCCGTCGCCACCCAGGATGACAAACCAATCTGCGGTTCTTATGCCACTCACGTTGTCAGTGCGTGACGGGCCGCCCTGAGTATTGTTGTCCTGAGTACCACCGTAAATGTTGTAAAAAGGCTCCGCGTCATCGAGTGCCAGTTTGTAGTACTGCGTGATGGGGAGATTCTCCATGTATCGCCATGTGGCACCCAAATCGAAGCTCTCATACACACCGCCGTCAGTACCCATCATGATGTAATCAGGATCCGAAGGGTCAAACACGATAGCGTGCATATCGCCGTGCTGGTTGGGGTGCTCCATATAGGAAAAGGTCTTACCACCGTCGGTCGACTTTTGAACGGTGGGTCCCACTAGGTACAGCCAGTCAAAGTGATGTGGACTGGCAAAAATTTCTTGGTAGAAATGTGGCCCTGTGCCGCCGCCGACCGCGTCTGCGCCCTTGGTCCAGCTCGCCCCACGATCATCTGAACGCCAGACACCACCCTCTCTGCGATTGAGTTCTATGGCTGCATAAACAACGTCGGGATCCTGCGGAGAGATAGTGAGGCCAATCTTGCCCATATTGCCTTTAGGTAGCCCAGTCGCCAGACGCTGCCAGGTCTCTCCACCGTCAGTCGACTTGTGGATACCACTCTCGGGACCGCCCCCCATGTAGGCAGCAACGGTTCGATGGTGCTGCCAGGTGGCTGCGTAAAGCACGTTAGGATTTGATGGGTCAATAACGACGTCGGTGACACCTGTCCATTCACCGGCGCTCAATACATTGCGCCAGGTCTTTCCGCCATCGCTCGTTTTGTACAGACCGCGCTCACCACCCGGTGTCCAGAGCGGCCCCTGCACTGCAGCCCACACGACATCCGAATTGTTGGGGTGCACCAAAATAGTCGAGATATGCTGAGACTCCTCGAGTCCCATATTGCTCCATGTTGCGCCTCCATCATCGGAGCGGTAGATACCGTCACCGAAACCGACGTGGCGACCACCGACGTCTTCACCTGTACCGACCCAAACCGTATTGGGGTTGGAGGGGTCAACAGTCACATTACCTATCGAATATGAACTCTGCCCGTCAAAGATGGGGGTCCATGAAACACCCGCGTTCTCGGTTTTCCAAACACCGCCTGAGCCTACAGCCACGTACCAAACGCTCGAATCTTCGGGATCCCAGTCGATGTCTGATATTCGACCGGACATAAAGGCGGGTCCAATGTTCCGCCATTTAAGGCCGCTAAAGTCCATCGCATCGTCTTCAGCGATGGCCGCGAAAGGCAGTGAAAAAGAAAGCGTGAGTGCCGCAATAAGTGGCGCGAAAAGCCCCCGAATCATAGGTGTACTCCTGTTCTTATGATTTACCGAGGTTAGCACTCCTTGATCGCGGCTGGGAGTGATTTCCAACCATTCCGACAAAACAATGCAGTGATCCAGGCAGTAATAGTCCCCTAGGTTGCGCACAAGCCCCTCATCATTCTTGTAATGATGTGGTCAAGACGTTTTGTGAGGCCTCGCTCGCAGGTCTCAAGGCGCGTTAAAAACGAATTGATAAAGACAGACGAGCCATTAAGACTCGGCCAAGTATGGCATTATCATCTCAAAGTGGGTTTTTACTCGGCGAGTAAATGATTAGCGTTGAAGATATGACGGCTTCACCTTCACTGGAAAACATACTGGAAAGTCTAGACGCTCAATTACTCGGCAAACCCAGAGAGGTCCGGCTGGGTCTCGCCTGTATCCTTGCTCGGGGACACCTATTACTCGGGGATTACACTGGGAGCATTCGATAACGGTAGCTGGCGGCAGCATAATCACCTA
>CAJXZI010000390.1 GCA_913063005.1 uncultured Halieaceae bacterium
AGCAGCGCCTCGAAGCGTATCACGCCCAGACAGCGCCGCTGATCAGCTACTACGCGGAGCGCGGCTCCCTGCAGAGCATCGACGGTATGGGCGCAATTGACGACATCGCCCAGGCCCTGGGCGAAATCGTGGAGGAAGCCCGCAAGGGCTGACGCCTCACATTAAGTCCCAAAAGCCAAGCGATTATCACCTTTGCTTTATGTGGCTTTGCTAATTTTTCATCCATTGCCATTTTGATGGGTGGAATTGGTGCCATGGCTCCTAATCGTCGAGCTGATATTGCACGACTTGGACTCAAGGCAGTCTTAGCTGCAACGCTAGCAAATCTCATGAGCGCGGCACTTGCCGGTATCTTTATAGGATTAAGTTTATGAACCAATTAATTCCCGTTGATTACCAAGCACCTGATGCCAAACAACAATTTGTCTCTTCATTACGTGAGACTGGCTTTGGCGTATTAACCAACCACCCAATTGAACAACAATCCGTTCAAAATATTTATGAGCGCTGGCAGTCCTGGTTCGACCTCAGCGATGCCGAAAAAGAATCTTATTTATATAACAAGGGAACGCAGGATGGTTTTTTCCCTGCGCGGATTTCTGAAACCGCCAAAGGGCATGTCAAAAAAGATATCAAAGAATACTTTCATTACTACCCATGGGGACAGTGTCCCGATACCTTGCGTGGTCAACTAGATGATTATTATCGCTCCACAACGGCATTTGCTGCGGAGTTACTCAGCTGGATTGAAGAATTATCACCTAAAAATGTATCGTCTGGCTATTTTGAACCATTATCCGATATGATCACTAACTCGGATCAGACACTATTACGTGTATTACATTACCCACCATTAGATGGAGCAGAAGAGCCTGAAGCCATTCGTGCTGCAGCTCACGAGGATATTAATTTAATTACTATTTTGCCCGCAGCCAACGAGCCTGGGTTACAGGTAAAAGCTAAAACCGGTGAGTGGTTAGATGTGCCTAGCGACTTTGGCAATCTGATAATCAATATTGGCGATATGTTGCAAGAGGCCTCGGGAGGATATTTTCCATCCACATCACACCGAGTGATCAACCCTAAAGGTGCGGACATGAGTAAATCGAGGTTCTCTCTACCGCTATTTCTGCACCCTAGACCCGAGGTAAAATTATCCATAAGGCATACGGCCAAATCGTATCTCACAGAGCGCTTAACGGAACTTGGCGTAATATAGTATATGAATTAGGGCGTATCTAAGCGCCCTACTTCTAAGACTGGTGCAGCATCAATCTCGGCCGCGTCCATCATAGTTGCGATGCGCTGCATCGTGGAGACCATCAAAGATTTTTCCCATTCTTCTAGACTATTAAAGCGATTGAGAAAATGTTCTTGCAATGGTAATGGCGCGGCAGCTAAGGCGGCCTGTCCCGTTTCACTCAAAAATACGCCAACCTTGCGCTTGTCTTCGTTACTCCGCACACGGTTGACCAAGGCGCGAGCTTCCATTCGATCCAGAATACTGGTAATGGTTGCCGGACTAAGATTAATACTTTGGGCAATTTGTTTGACCATGACCCCTGGATTTTTGCCGACTTCTTGCAATACGAGTAACTGCGGACCAGTAAGCCCTACGTCTTTGTTGAGTTGGCGTGACCGCATATCGATTGCTCGGATCACCTTACGTAAAGCAACTAACAGTTCTTCGTCTTTTTGCATACTCAAATAATCTTTTTAAAGTTGTTGTAGAAAGTGCACGTGCTTTTGGTACTGCTCAATCACGTCATGAATGATGGCATCTTTTGACCAGCTCATCACGCAATAATCTTGGCCACCCTGAGAAAGATGAACCTCTGCGCGATAATACTGATTTTGTGTGCAGTTGTCATCTTGAGATAGACCGTCTGGCTGATGTGCAACTCGAACTTGAACACTATAAACAAAATCAGGCTGGTCACCATGACTTATCATCAGACTAATACGGTCTGCACTGGTAGTGAGTTCTGCATCGAGAGATTGAGAAATCATCTCTTGTTGCACTTCAGTCAACGCGCTTTTTACT
>CAJXZI010000391.1 GCA_913063005.1 uncultured Halieaceae bacterium
CAATGCCTGCTTAAACGAAGGCAAACAAGCGTATTGGGTATGTACCTTGATTGACGAGTCCGAAGTCTTGGAGGCTCAAGCTGCCGCCGATACCGCAGAAGAGCTGCAACGTAAGCTGCCTGACGTAAAAATTGGTCTCGTACACGGACGAATGAAGCCCGCAGAGAAGCAAGCGGTGATGCAGGATTTCAAAGACAACAAGCTGCATTTGCTGGTCGCAACGACGGATACGGTTTACGAACACGGCGAATTCGCGACACGCGGCTCACTATTAGATGTGTTCCCAATGGGCAGCGACATGCCCTTACGCATTGATTTATTTGACGGCGAAATAGAAACCCTCAGAAGTTTTGATCCTGATACTCAACGCACTCACGAGCGCTTAGACCGGGTCGATCTACTTCCCGCGCGCGAATACCCCCTGCATCCAGACGCGATTGAGCGATTCAAGATTGACTGGTACCGCAGTTTCGAGGGTGACCCCGAAAAGTGCAGCGTGTTTTTAGAGGTAAGCCAGGGTCGCGCCCCGCAGGGCGCCGAATATTACATGCCACTCTTTTTTGACGAGTGTGAGTCGCTTTTTGATTACTTGCCACCCGACATCCCACTCGTCATGGTTGGAAATAATTTCGACTCAGCCAAGCGCTTTTGGCGGGAGGTTAATAACCGATATGAGGAGTACGGTGTCGATCCGCGTCGCCCGCTCGTTCCACCACCCAGAGGATTTATCGCACCTGAGGAGTTATACGCTCGCTTTGGCAAACACTGTGCCGTTGAGTTCAGAGACAACAATGAAGCTTCGCTTCACTACGAGCTCGGAATGTATAGACCCGAGCCGTTCTCGACCTCGGAGGACTATCGGAATGTCTCCGGCGTAGGAAAGCTATCGGTGCTATTGAAATCGCACGATTCTCCCGTATTGCTGAGCGTAGAGAGCGCCGGAAGACGCGAGATTATTATGGAGTCGCTCTCTAGCGAGGGCCTGAACCCCACCGCCGTTGGGAGTTGGACAGAGTTCAAGCAGTCCGGTAGTGACTTTGGGATCACGGTCACGGACATAACGCGGGAGCTTTTCATTGCGCCCAATGCGCCCGCATTAATTTCTGAAGATCAGCTTTTTGGGCAACGCGTCGCCCAGAAACGGAGACGCCAACGCGACGAAGAAACCGATACTCAGGCCATCATCCGTGACCTCACCGAATTGCGGCCTGGGCTGCCGGTCGTTCATCTTGAGCACGGAGTTGGCAGATACATTGGGCTCGAAATATTAACCATCGACGGCCATGACGCTGAGTTCTTACTGCTCGAATATGCAAATGACGACAAGCTTTACGTGCCTGTTGGCTCCCTCCACTTAATCAGCCGTTACGCCGGCGGTGATGAAGACACAGCGCCTCTGCACCGGCTTGGCACGGAGCAATGGAGCAAAGCGCGTAAGAAAGCGTCTGAGCGAGCTTCCGACGTTGCGGCTCAGTTGCTGGAGGTTTATGCGAAGCGTGAAGCGCGCGTCGGATATGCGCACACGCTCGATGAAAACGCTTGGACTGAGTTCTGCGATAGCTTCAATTTTGAGGAAACACCGGACCAAGCCGCTGCCATTGAAGCGGTCAAAGCTGATATGTGCGCCGAGAAGGTCATGGATCGCCTTGTTTGCGGTGACGTTGGTTTCGGTAAAACCGAGGTGGCGATGCGGGCGGCCTTTATCGCTGCACACAATCACAAGCAGGTAGCAGTCCTCGTTCCCACGACCCTTTTAGCGCAGCAACACTACAACAACTTCAACGACCGTTTCGCCGATTGGCCCATTGCGGTGGAAGTGGTGTCGCGATTTAAAACCGCGAAAGACATAGCGGATGTAAGTCGTAGGCTTCAGGCCGGTGAGATTGATATCTTAGTTGGCACCCACAAACTGCTGCAAACCGACTTTGGATTCTCCGATCTCGGCTTACTGATTATCGACGAAGAGCATCGATTTGGCGTAAAACAAAAAGAAGCCATCAAAGCTTTGCGCGCAGAGGTCGACATTCTCACCATGACGGC
>CAJXZI010000392.1 GCA_913063005.1 uncultured Halieaceae bacterium
GAATGCAATTGGCATCATGTTGAGTCGTTTTCAAAATGTACGGTAGAAATTGTGCATAAGCGGTTTCAAACACTTAAAGGAAACAACTGGTTTTTATCATTTGAGCTTTCATAACTAAAGTAATTAATCCGTGTGCAAATGGCACGTTTGAGCCGATAAAACTAATCAGTTACCGAGTAGCTCTATTCGTTTAGGGTGTAAGCTACTAGCAAGTGATTGCGATCAACTTCTGGTGCTTCTCTCAGATCAAATTCTAGTGTCAACCGAAGAGCTACTTGCACTCATAAAAGGTGCGAACAGTGCCGGTATTGCGTGTGCAGGATTTAGAAATACTGTCGGGCCACCGGCTTTATTTGGGCAAGCATTCTACCCTGCCCTGTTGTCGCTCGACACTGAGAATGGCGCCAAACAAATACTGACTCACCCTGAAAATCGGGTGTGGGTTGAACCCATGGAATCTGCGGGCTGGGATATTGATTCTCGTCAGGACCTGGAGAAGTTAGCGGACGTCGCATCCTACATTTTTGGTAATTAAGAGCCTCTTCTATGAATAATCAACAGCAAAAAGAGATGTGGAACGGTCGAGCGGGCGCGAGTTGGGTGAGACATAACACCCTGCTGGAGCAGCTGCTCGCAGAGCCAGGACGTCGGTGCATGGATGCACTTTCGCCACCATCAGGCGCGCAGCTTCTTGATGTCGGTTGCGGATGTGGTAATCAAACCTTGGAGTTAGCATCGCGGCTAGACGCATCGGCCAAGATTACGGGTGTCGACATCTCTGAGCCTATGCTTGCCTTGGCCGAGGAATTAAAAGCGGCAAATCACACCGCACTTAAAGCTGAGGTCGAATTTATCGTGGGGGACGCAAGTGATTCGCTGTTCCCAAATGAATCATTCGATGCCATCTACTCACGCTTTGGGGTCATGTTCTTCGCGGACCCAACAGCTGCCTTTGCCACGCTGCGCGAAACGCTAAAACCCGGCGGTCAACTGGCATTTGTTTGTTGGCAGAGCCCCGCACTCAACCCCTTTTTTACAGCGCCAATGCAAGCGGCGCTTTCGGTACTTCCTCCGCCCCCACCGGCGAAACCCGGTGCACCAGGGCCTTTTGGGTTGGCAGTCCCAGAAACTACCAAACACGTACTCACGGAAGCAGGCTTCAACAAGCCAAGCATTGAGCCTCTCGCACTTGAGTTATCCGTGGGCGCATCACAGTCCTTTGACGAAATATTCGAGGAACTCATTCAAATCGGCCCCGCGGCCGCCCTTATCGCAGAGAGCGATCCCTCGTTGAAGGATCGCGCACGAGAAGCTGTCTATGAGCGCCTGCTCGAGTTTTACTCGCCAGGAAACGGCGTTTCATTTGAAGCTAATTTTTGGTTGGTGACTGCGAGACGCTAACCCACCAACATACCCGTTAGACCCGCGCCCTGGGGACTGCCCTCAAAGTTCGCCCAATTCGGTAAGACCGACTCTAACGACTCGGGAGCCACACCCATCCATCTTGAGATCTCAGCATACATCGCGTCAGTTGCTGTACTGGGCAGAAAGCGGCCTCGACCCACATCGAGTGGGTTGTCCTCAACTTGCTCGGGGAAATGGCCATACAACTGACCACCCTGCACCGCACCACCCATCACCATGGCATTACCGCCCCAGCCATGATCCGACCCTCTACCGTTAGAGGTAAGTGTTCGACCAAAGTCAGAAATCGTGAAGGTGGTGACTTGGTTTGATAGGCCCAACTCATCCAATGCCGCCTGGAACTGACCAAGGCCCGCATCTAGGGCAGGCAACATCGTCGCTTGCTGACCAAGGGTGTCTTCATGATGATCCCAACCGCCAAAAGTCACAAAAAAGGTCTGGCGGCTGACCCCAAGCTGCTCATGTACGCTGGCAAGCTCGGCGATCCGCTTCATAGCAGATGAGAAAGAGTCCTCAGCAAAGGGTGTACTGATGACATTCGCTTGCGCTAACGCAGAAGAAAATACGTCTCCGGCATCAATTGCAGATTGAATCTTATTTCCGTAC
>CAJXZI010000393.1 GCA_913063005.1 uncultured Halieaceae bacterium
CAATTGGGACCCAGCTCTTCAGCCACGGCGTCGCAGACGTCGGCCTTACGTGACGAGATATAAACCTTGGCACCTTGGGCAATGAAGCCGGCAGCAATCATTTTACCGATACCACGAGAGCCGCCTGTAACCAGTGCTGTACGTCCTTCCAGAGAAAAAAGCGTTGATGTATCCATTGAGTATGTTTCCCAGCTTGTTTTATTCAGATTGTTTTGTTGATGCTGCCGTTATCTAACCACGGATCATTTCACGAGACACCCGATAGCTAGTCAATAACCAATATTTTTCTCGCCTGGAAATGTATCGAGAGCATGATCAACACCGACAGCGCGCTGGTTGCGGCGAGCGTCAGCAGCACAACAACGTCCCCAAAGATTGGCCATATCCAGCCAAGCACCCAAGGACCCACCGTCGCGCCTGTAATTGCGCTGAGAAGGAGCTTAGCGCCGAGCGCAGTGCCGCCGTGCCCAGTCATCAGCATCCACGCGTAGGCGTTAGGGAAAATGAGGCCCATGAATGCACCGATGAAGCTGGTCTCTGAAAGCGGGATAAAACCCGTACTCACTAAAAGTAGCGAGGCGAGGACGCCGCCCAGACCAATAAGTGCAAATCCTAGCGTTGAAACCCATGTGGCAAGCGCTGCCGCACCTAGCCGAACGACCACAAACCATCCGAAAAACGCCGCCATGTAACTAGCGCCGATAAGTTCATTGTCAGAGGACTCGGCTAGTAGCGATGGCATCCAGTATGTGAGTCCTGCCTCTAAAAACAGAATCAGAAACGCCGTAACAAGTAGGGGGGCTGCGGTTCTAATACCCCTGTCTGTACTCTCGATTGCGGGTAAGTTGCTTGGAACGCGATCGTCAATGCTCCAACCACCTATAGTCACTACCAGTGAGAGCACTGCGATGGCTAGGAATACCTCGGTGCCGGAATACAAATCGGTGCTTACTAGCCATGGCGCGGCGACGGCCCCGAGCCCATAGGTAGCGTTGAGCACATTTAACAGCCCCGCATTCTTTTGGGAGAAATGCGTTACGAAGAGCGTGTTGAAAGACATTGATAGTCCGCCAAAACCGATACCGAGCAAGGGAGCCGCGAGGAGTTTTAACCCCCATGAGTCCCCATAAACGATGAGGAAGCCGCCTATACTAAGAGCCAAGCCGGCCAGAGGGATGCGTTTATTATTTCGCTGTTCCAGACGGCTGATGAGCGCTGAGCCGGTTACGATCGCTGAGCCAAGGCCGTGAAGGGCGAAGAACAACCCTAATTCTTCTGGAGAACGACTCAGTTGTGCTCCAAGCTCCGCAACGAACAGGCCTAAAATTCCCTGCTCAAGACCAATGAGTACAAAAGCAAGAAAGCCAAAAATGAGAATACGCCGTGTGGGAATGATCAGCATTGGGTCTGAGTATCGTATCTTTGTAACACGCGCGGGTTACCTTGAGAGCATAGGGTCGAGAAGGGTACAGCTAGGTGATTAGACGCTCAAAGATTTTATTTGTTTGTACGCACAACCGCTGCCGCAGCGTGCTGGGCGAGGTGATTGCAAATGCGAAGTATGGGGATGTTTTTGAGGCTTACAGCGCAGGTAGTGCCCCCGCTGGGCAGGTACATCCCCTGACGCTCAAATATTTGAAAGCGCGCGACTTGCCAATCGAGGGGCTCCAAAGCCAATCCTGGGATGAGTTTGAGGATGAAGGCTTGGATCTTGTCATTACCGTGTGCGACAGCGCTGCGAACGAGACCTGCCCCCTCTGGATGGGCGCGACGCCTCGACTGCACTGGGGGATGCCAGACCCGTCAAGAGTCGATGGGACCGAGCAAGACGTTGAGCGGGCTTTTAATGAGGTTATGGACGCACTCGAAGTGAAACTGTCCGAGCTGAGTGCGTCAATGAGGTAAACATGCCTTGATCGGCAAGCGACACTATCGCATCGGTGAAACCCGCATTTTGACCCCCTCCAAGCCCGCAGTGTTTGGTGCGCGGACGACGCGCAACGCCTGATGCAAGCGCTCCACGGTGCCGA
>CAJXZI010000394.1 GCA_913063005.1 uncultured Halieaceae bacterium
CGCTCTTCCGATCTTGGTCAGACCATTTGAGGGTGTTTTGTTAGGGCCCCGACGGACGGATTCGTGGCTAGAGAACGCAATAATGTAGTCGCCGCTGCCGTTCGTGACGGGGGAGCCGGTTCTGCCAATTGCGAGCATGGCTCGTGATGCGAGACGTCTCAGATTCCTGTCGGATAAAGGCGCGTCGGTTGCGATGACAACGATGATTGAGCCATCAGCATCACCTTTATCGATCACCTCTTTCATGAAGTACTGACCAAGCTGGCGGCCAACAGGTTTACCGTCGACGCGGAGGATGCCTCCGTAGTTAGTTTGTACGAGGACACCCACGGTGAAACCGCCTAGTTCTGTGGGAAGCAGACGTGAGCTTGTGCCAATACCACCTTTCCAGCCAAATGATATTGTGCCTCTTCCGGCGCCAACTGATCCTTGCTCCACCGATCCTGATTTTGCAGATGTAATCGCTGTTTCAATAGTCTCGGCACGCAAATGCCTTCCGCGAATGTCATTTAAAAAGCCGTCATTCGTCTCGCCAACCACCGCATTAACGCTTCGTACCTCTTCGTTTCCCGGTTGCTTCAATGTCCAGGAAATCGCGGCCTCCATTCCCTGTGGAACGGAAAGTGTATTGGTGAGAATGATGGGGGTTTCGAGCTCGCCAAGTTCGATGATCTGTGTGCTTCCAGCAAATTTTCCATAGCCATTACCTTGATGAAAGCCAGCTGGGACGCGATCGCGGTAAAGATTGCCACCATGGGGTAGGATAACCGTCGCCCCTGTGTTGATAGCGTTCCCATCGGTGAGCGTGACATGTCCAACAAGCACGCCATCAACATCCGTAATCGCGTTGAGTGGTCCGGCGGGAAGGATACCCGGTGCGATACCTAGATCCCTCGCGCTTGGACGGTCGATAGCAGTGTCCGTGGATGTGTCCTCTGGCGTCAGACGGGCATCCTTTGACCAAGCGCTACCGGCTATCACCGTGAGTGAGAGCATGCATCCGACGAAAACGCTGATCTGACGATAACTAAGGCGTGCCATAACTACTTCCTGTGAGGGAGACCATAGCTTGAATATAGCATCGACGGATTTTTGGCGTCGCCCTCGAGATTTTTTTAACCTGAGTCGCAATGTTGCTCTTATATTCTGCAGGCCACTTGTCTGCTTTGCGCTCTTTTACCAAGACAATTGCGACAGGAGTATTTGACCCCCTGAGGCGAATCGAACACCATCAGCTCAACGGTTATCCCGATCACTCGGGATCTGGACGGCACGACGTTTAATCGAGCCTTTCGCTAAGTGTATGATCGAAGATACTCAGTACCGGGACTCGATAGATTGTCCCAACGTTACGCCTGCAATGCAGTCGGCGTTATAAGAATTAAAAACGATAAGGAACACATCATGTTCTCATCACGAGCTCTACCTTGGTTAGCAATTAGCGCCATTTTTGCCGTCACAAGCGTCGCCGCTGCAAAGGAATCAGCAGAAAATCCACTCGCTGATCTACCGATGCGGCACATTGGCTCGGCTCTTATGTCAGGTCGTATTTCTGATTTTGCTTTCTACCCAGACGGTAATCAGGCCTTTATTACGGGCGTTTCGTCGGGCGGAGTATTCAGGACCACAAACGGTGGCACGACTTGGGAGCCCTTGTTTGATGGCGAATCCTCTTACGCCATTGGCGTCGTTGAGATTGACCCTAATGACAGTGACACACTGTGGGTAGGCACGGGTGAGAACAACGCGCAGCGTAGCGTCGCTGCGGGTGATGGCGTCTATAAGTCCGTCGACGGTGGCAAGTCGTGGACAAATATGGGGCTGGAGGCGTCCGGACACATCAGCCAAATTTGGATTAACCCCGAAGACTCAGATGAAGTGCTTGTCGCCGCACAGGGACCTCTCTGGAGTGATGGTGGCGATCGTGGTCTTTACCGAACAACGGATGGGGGAGCAACGTGGGAATCGGTTCTTACCATTGATGAGCATACAGGTATCAATGAATTCGTAGTCGACCCCAGAAATCCT
>CAJXZI010000395.1 GCA_913063005.1 uncultured Halieaceae bacterium
GGCCGCCAGTGAATCGTGTGGATAACGTCTATGGGGACAGAAACCTGATTTGCTCTTGCCCCAGCATCGAGTCGTACTTAGAGACCGCCTAAAGATCCCTTATCGGCGCAAATGGCTCTTCAGAGAAACAACTCAAGAGAGAGAAGAACTAAGGGCCGTTGTGCTCTTTGCGTGTTTTCAAACTGAGAGGACGGTTTCCATTTAAAGCCGTCTGTTGGCGCTTTTATCGACCTAAGGTCTGCTAACAAAAGGGGTTTTAGGGAACAGAGGGGCCGCAAGGCCCAGCGCGATACATGACAGGTCTCAATTCGGCAGGCTTTGATCGCAAGGGCGAGACATTGAGTCGTGACAAACCATCACAACGCACAGATGCCGCGGACGCCCCTAATCGTTGCGTGGTGTCTGAAACCGTGTCTTCCACTCGTCGTAAGGCATGCCGTAAACGAGTTCTCGAGCGGCATCTTTACTCATAGGCTGACCGGCCTCCTCAGAAGCTTCAGCGTACCACTTCGACAAGCAGTTTCTGCAAAATCCAGCGAGCTCCATCAAATCGATGTTTTGAACATCAGTGCGCGACTGAAGATGAGAAACCAATCGACGAAAGGCTGCTGCCTGTAATTCTGTCTCTGTCATGAAGACCTATCCTGCATAAGTGAGTAAATTGTGGCGCCTTGATTAGGGTAACGCCATGGTAACGGCAGAAACTCCTCACTGCTAAACCAATCCGCATCTTTAATTTCTAGCGGCCGGGTTATGTCGATCTCGCGTCCGGAGACGGAATCACACCAGTAAAGATGGAACCCGTTATCGAATCGCTTGGCCAAGTCTTGGGCATGCGCGATAACACCGGTCTCCTCAAAGGTCTCTCGCTCCGCCGCGCATTGTGCTGACTCACCTGTATCGACAGAGCCACCTGGGGGACCATAAGTGCCCCCCATGATCTTCACGAGTAATATCTCACCTTGATCAACCACGAGACAGCCCGCGCTGGGAGCAGTCATATCACCAGACACTACTGAGCAAGGGGGGGCACCTGAGCATGCGGATAAACCCATCGCTAGGGCAAAAATAGGTAAACACCGTAATTTCATATTGTCTCTCCCACTCTCTGCGCTGCATCGTCCAACGCACCCGCCATCTTAACCCGCGAATAGTGTCGACCCGCTCCCAAAAAACTGATACAGATAGTGCGTCAAAGCGAAGACAGCCATTCATCCGCTTAAAAAAGCCTGTTCAACGCACTTTAGAGCGGTGGCTGTATAACGCTGGTTTTACAATGCCTTCGACTACGGCGCTATCAGCGCTCGTAAACAAGTTCGACGGAATCATGACCTACCAGCTCCTTAAGCTGGTCGAGCAAGGTATCAGTAGGCCTAATCCGATAGCGATCGCCAAATCTCACCATGGCAGATCCCGCCGGCTGCTTATACTCCACAACGATTGGACAATCTCCAACGTGCGCTGAAAATGCGCGCTTCAACTCCGCAGACACACCCCGCGCAATGGCTTCTGAATTCAACCCAAGTTTCAGCTCACGCACACGTGAGCTTCGCGCCGCCTCAAGTGTCGTAAATGACTTAGCACGGAGTGAAAGCTGACCTCGGAAATCATCCATCTGCAGGCGACCATCAGCGAGGACAATTTGATCCTTCACTAACAGATCACGATTCTGTTCGTAGACCTCGCTATACGCCGTCGCCTCAATTTGCCCAGTCCCATCGTCGAGCTGAAGCACAGCCATTGTGCCGCGCTGAGTCTTCACGAGACGAACATCGACAATGAGCCCAGCCACCCACTGCTTACTTCCCGCGGTGAGCTCGCGGATGGTGCGTGGTGAAAACTTCCTCACCTCTTGCTGAAACTCATCCATCGGGTGTCCACTTAAGAAGCTACCCAAACTCTCTTTTTCGCCAGCAAGAATATCGCGAAGCGTCCAACTTCGCGCACGCCGGTGATCTCGATAGGGGTCTCCATTACCCGCAGATGGAACAACCTCGCCGAACAAGTCACCCATACCAGCTGCT
>CAJXZI010000396.1 GCA_913063005.1 uncultured Halieaceae bacterium
AGAAGAAGTTTCGAGCTACCTGCATGGTGATGGTGGAGCCGCCACTTTGTTTACTTCCCGTTGTGACGAGCTCGGATACCGCGCGCGCGAGACCAAGGAAGTCGATGCCCGCATGTTCAAAAAAGCCGTCATCTTCAGCAGCTAACAGCGCATTAATAAATGTTTCGGGTAGATCCTCGTAGCGGGCGGGGATTCTTTTTTGCTCACCGAACTGACCAATGAGCTGGCCATCGGCACTTAGGATCCGAAGCGGCGTTTGCAGTTTAATGTCTTGAAGCGCCTCGGCTTCGGGCAACTTCGGGCTGAGGTAAAGGTATAACCCAGCCAACCACCAAACGGCTGCGGCAGTGATTAACGCGAACGCGTGCAAACTTTTTTTGACAAGGGTCAAGCAACGATCTCCAGCTCAATAACACACCATTTTGCAGTGACAACTGGGGTGAAATTCGAGTTTCTCGCCATATTCTACCCTTCTATTCGCACTTTAATTCAACCTGTGGTGCAATCTAATGGTTGCTGTCAGTTTGATGACGTCGCATCATGTCTAGATAGCAGGGGGTGCGCAGGCTGGTCCATGTCGATTTTAGATAGGATTGTTAAGGGCAAGAAGGCGGTACGTGTTGGGATTGATATTAGCTCAACCACCGTGAAATTATTGGAGCTCTCGGAATTTAACGGTGGATTCCGGGTGGAGTCGTATTCTGTTTCTTCGCTTCCACACGGTGCGGTCTTCGAGAAAAACATCAATAATGTCGGTGAAGTAGCGACCGCGATACAAAGCGTCATACATCAAAGCCGAACCCGTGCAACAGAAGTGATTACCGCCGTCTCTGGCGCATCTGTGATTAACAAAGTCATTGCTATGCCGGCGGGTCTCACCGACGACGAAATGGAAACGCAAATAGCGCTCGAAGCCGACCAGTACATTCCCTACCCGTTGGAGGAGGTGGCGCTCGACTTTGAAGTTCAGGGGCCTACGCCTGGACGTGAAGATCAAGTTGATGTGCTTCTCGCTGCCTGCCGTCGCGAAACAATTGATTCGCGGGTTGAAGCGCTTGAAATAGCGGGCGAAGGAGAGGTGGTGTCTCAGCCAAAAGTCATCACTGGCGATAAGCAGCAAGCAACCATCAAATCAGGAACAGAGATTCCCTATCAAGAGGGAGCGGCCTCAGGTGCAACAACCACACAGTTCAAAGAGGCTGTGCTGCAGCTGACGGTGACTCCTAATATCACTCCGGACGATCGGATACTTCTGGATTTGGTGGTTAACCAGGATTCGGTGGGTGAGTTAGTGCCAAGTGCTAACGGTGGTTTAGTGCCCTCGATAGACACAACAGAGCTGACGACACAGGTGCTTGTTGGCAATGGAGAGACCGTCGTCCTTGGTGGCGTGTTTAGGAATGAAGAGACGCAGCAGATTCAGAAGGTACCGGTTTTGGGGGATTTACCAGGGCTTGGAGCGCTGTTCAGGAGTACGGCTAACACCAATAAGAAGGTAGAAACCTTGATCTTTATCACACCACGTATTCTCTCTGAGGTATTGCTCGATTAAGCTCTGCTCCTCTCACAAGTAGGGTGTAACATGCGCGTCTTTTTAGTCGGTCCGCCCGGCTCTGGAAAATCCACTGTCGGCAGGCATTTGGCCACTTGTCTTAACGCCCGTTTTTTTGATCTAGATGAGGTGATAAAGGAGCGCGCAGGCGCTGATATACCTTGGATCTTTGATGTCGAAGGGTGCCTGCGAGCGCGTTTACGATGTCCGCGTGGCCCTCCTGGGCGGCAAGCATCAACGCCGTCCAGCCGTCCTCATTAACAGCATCCAAATTGGCGTTGTGCGTGCCTGCGAGCGCGTTCACGATGTCGGTGTGGCCTTTATCGGCGGCCCACATCAACGCCGTCCAGCCGTCCTTATCAACAGCCTCCACATTGGCGTTGTGCGTGCCTGCGAGCGCGTTCACGACGTCGGTGTGGCCGTTCGAGGCGGCAATCATCAATACCGTCCAGCCGTCCTCA
>CAJXZI010000397.1 GCA_913063005.1 uncultured Halieaceae bacterium
CTAGCTCTTGATGCCTCAATAATTTTGCCAACAATTATTTTTGCTTGGTTGGGGTTTTCTAGAAGATAATCATTTAATTTTTCCCCAACTGCAGACTCAACTGGCGCTCGAACCTCTGATGAAACAAGTTTATCTTTTGTTTGTGATGAAAATTTAGGGTCTGGAACCCTAACCGATACAATTGCTGTTAAACCTTCCCTGGTATCTTCACCAGTAATATTTGATTTCTCTTTTTTTGCAAGACCTGATGAATCAATATAATTATTGAGTGGCCCTCTGATAGATGCGTGCGGGCGCAACATATCCATATCGTAAACAGGTACCGACATCCATTCACCATTGATGCAAACATCACGATTTTTAACGGCATTGACTATGTTTGCTTGAGGCATCGGTGCCTCATGAGGTACCGATGCCATGACGCCAACACCGCTGAGCCGAACGTTAACTACGACAACTTCCTGCTCAGGTATGGAATAGGTATACAACTCTTCATGCTTTTTGTGGAAGGCCGCAGCAAGCGCCTCGGCAAAGTCGCCGTCCCTGAGAGAAGTGATATCTGTAGGCACGCGAATTTCAAAGATCTGCTCGCCATAACGCATATCCATGGCAACGTCGTGACGCCGGGATTTCAGTAAGGACTCAAGTCTGTTTAACTTTTCATCGACTAGCCCCTGCATATCCTCAACCAGTCCGAGGAGATGATCTTGGCTTATCTCTCTAACGCTCTTCATCACAGACCTGACCTGCTCATATCGGAGGTCAGAAGCCAACATGCCAAATGCGGACAGCACGGAGGCCGACCGAGGGACAATCACGCGCTTAATATCGGGCAGGCGCGCGATAGCGGCGATATGCAAACCGGCAGCACCGCCAAAGCTCAAAAGAGCAAAGTGCCTGGGGTCTGCACCCGCACGCACAGAAACAATGCGAATACCCTCAGCCATCTGTGTATTGATGAGCCGAACAATGCCGTGAGCTGCATCCGTTATGGACACACCCATGTCGGACGCAATTGCACCAACAGCGTCTCTTGACGCCTGCCCATCAAAGTCAACTCGCCCCCCCAGAAAGTTTTCTTCGTCGTAGTAGCCCAAAACCACATTCGCGTCGGTGGTAGTCGCTTTAACACCACCACGTGAATAACAGGCCGGCCCTGGGGTCGAACCCGCGCTTTCAGGACCTACTTTAAGGATATTTCCAGGCAATAGTTCGGCAATAGAACCACCACCTGACCCGATGGTGTGGATATCAATGGAAGGCAATGCAACGCAGGTATTCGCCACTAGACGGTTTCCCGTATAGCTGGGGGTTGCGTCTTTTAGCAATGCGATATCGGAACTCGTTCCACCCATATCAAAGGTAATGAAATCTTTAACATCTGTTACGTCAGCGCAGTACTGCCCACCCGCGATACCTCCCGCAGGACCAGAAAGTACCAATCCGGCGCCTAATTCAATTGCATCCTCGATGGTCGATAAACCTCCATGAGAATGCATGATAAGAACATCACCGCTGTAACCTGCACTCTCCAGTCGGCTACTCAAGCGTTGCATGTACTCACCGATAAGTGGCCCAACGAAGGCGTTCACTACCGTACTGGAGAATCGCTCAAACTCTTTGATTTCAGGTAAAACCTTGCTCGACAATGAGACATAAACACCGGGGAGCTCCCGCTCGACCAATTCGGCAATACGAAGTTCAGTCGCCGAGTCGATGTAGGAATGCATACAACAAATAGCGACCGCTTCGACGCCTTCCTCACGGAATACCTCGAGGGCATCGAGAACAGATTGCTCATCGAGCGCTTTGATGAGCTCTCCGTCAAATCGACGACGCTCAACAATGGGTAGCCTTAGATGCCTAGGCACAAGGGGTGGCTCAGCCGGCATTTGCACGTTGTAGCGATCAGGTTTGAGTCCCTCTCGCTGCTCAATCACATCGCGAAAGCCCTCTGTCGTGAGCATTCCAACTTTGGCACCTTTTCCCTCCAGCAACGCATTTG
>CAJXZI010000398.1 GCA_913063005.1 uncultured Halieaceae bacterium
ATCGGCGGATTGAAGGAGAAGCTACTTGCGGCACGGCGCGGTGGAATCAAGACTGTCATCATTCCCCATGAAAATGAGCGAGACCTCGCGGAGGTACCTGACAAGATCAAAGATAATCTGGACATTAAGCCTGTGAAATGGATCGACGAAGTGTTGGAAATCGCCCTAGAGTCGTCGCCGTCACCGCTATCTGATGAGGCTTATTTGGCCGGGCAGGGTGATGCTACGTTGGGGGCAGGTGGAGACGACGAGGCGTCGGGGAAACCCTCGATCGCGCATTGACGTGTCACAAGTCCAGTTAAACGAAAAAAACCCGAAAAATTTACGTTTGTTGATTGACCGTCCGATGGAGCAAAGGTAGGCTCATTAAGCGTTTCAAGCATTTCGCAAAGCAATTTAACGAGGAACTATCGTGAATAAAAATGAATTAATCGATGCTATGGCATCCGAAGCGGATCTTCCAAAAGCGGCGGCTGGTCGTGCCCTTGACGCGGCAGTTGCAGCTATTACTGCTGAGCTTGCCAAAGGGGGTAGTGTTTCTCTCGTCGGGTTCGGTACGTTTTCTGTCAAGGCTCGTGCAGCCCGTGACGGTCGTAATCCACGCACCGGTGAAACTATCAAGATTGCGGCGTCTAATACGCCCGGATTTAAAGCTGGTAAAGCATTAAAAGACGCATGCAATTCTTAATGATGTAAAATCTCGGCCGGGGGCCGAGATGCGAAGGCGCTTTCGGGCGCCTTTTTTGTATCTGGAAACAAAGTAAGACAAGCGAACGTATCTAGTAAGTTTAATCAGACATTAGGGAAACGGTAATGCTTCAAGGCATGCGTGAGGGGGCGAGAAGCCCGTGGATTTTGGTGGTCATCGGCCTGATTGTGCTGAGCTTTGTGCTGACTGGCGCCGAATCGTTAACGTTTAATGGGTCGCAGTCGGGTGCCGCTGAAGTCAACGGTGAAGAAATATCACTTAACGAGCTGCAGTTTGCTATTGAGGCTCAGCGAAGACAGCTCAGTGAGGTATATGGCGACCAAATAGACCCCTCATTATTGGATGACGATTTACTGCGTCCGTCAGTTCTGAATGGATTGATCGAGAAGGCCTTGTTGTCGGATTACGCCGCCTCGCTAGAGATTGCCTCGTCCCCAAAAGCGGTTGGTAGAGCTATTGCTAACAATCCGGCTTTCCAATTAGATGGACGTTTTTCCACTGAATATTACCGCGACATTCTCCGATCGAATGGGCTGACAAACAGTCAGTACAGGGCAGATCAGGAGAACTTCGATCGCCTGCAAAAGTTGCAATCTTTTGTTAGCGATGCTGCCTTTGTAACGCCCATGGAAACCCGTGCTTCGATCAACGTCGCAGCAGAGCGCCGAGACGTTCGTTATTTGGTCGTCGATGAAGCTTCCTTAAGTACGGAGGGTTCGACATCGGAGGCGGCTGTTACCGAATACTATCAGTCGAACATTGATCAATTTGCTCAGCCGGAGCGTGTTGTCACCAGCTATATACTTCTCACACCTGAGATGTACACCAAACCTGTGGATCCGGCTGAGGTTGCAACACAATTGGCTGAAGCACTGGCGGAGTACGAATCCAAGGCAGAGTCTGAGGTGGCGCACATTCTGATTACTCAGATGGAGGACGAAGACACCGCCGGATACCAGGCACGAATCGATGCTGTCAACGTACGTCTGGCGAACGGAGAGGATTTCGCCTCCATTGCCCAAGAGCTCTCTGATGATATTGGTTCCGCGTCATTAGGCGGCGACTTGGGCTACACTGACGGCTCGGTATTCCCGGAAGCCATGGAGACAGCTATCAATTCGCTGTCTATTGGTGAGGTGTCGAGCGCCGTAGAGACGGAAGCCGGCACACATTTCATTCTACTGAAGCAACGCACCGCGGCAGCTCAAGTTCCGGACGAGGTGCTGAGAGCTGAAATCGAAGAGAGTCTTCGCACCGCACAATCGCAGCGTGACCTGCTTTTGGCAGTCGATCAA